>JBGTMW010000065.1:0-6054 GCA_041743365.1 Gemmatimonadaceae bacterium | reverse complement strand
GCAGCCTCGGCCCGCTGCTCCGCGAGACGCAGCCGGTGCTGGTGGTGCGCCAGCGCTGCCTTCAACTCCGGCGCAGCGCCACGCATCGTTCCCGGCGCGTGTCGCTCGCCCATGAGCGCGAGCGTCGCGGTGTCCATAGCGATCCTGGCCTCCAGGTTGCGCTGCTGGATGCGCTTGCCGTCGACGTAGGCCCAGCGGTTCTCGCGGTCCTGCGCCTTCATGATCCTGGTCGCGTAGATGATCCAGATGGCCGACGCGACGAGCGCGACCGCGACGGCGGCGAACGCGAAGACCGGGAAGTTCAGCGCCGCGGCGACCAGGGCAACGACGTACACCCCGAGCGTCTTGACGGAAGCTGCCGTGACGTACGTCTTGGCGAGATCCACGAGCTTGTGCCACGCTCGCGTGGCGAGCTTCTGAAGGTCCTGCTTGGCAGGCTCGAACGGGTTGAGGTGCGTCATGGTGCTCGGCCTCCTCGCGGCCGGTTGCGGTCAAGGGGCAGACAGCTTGACGCCGCGGCCGGACGGAAGCGGCAGCACCGAGGCTCAGTTCGAGCATCAGGACGACGACGCAACGCCCTCACCGCGAGCCGCCTTCGGACTTAGTGCGGACTGGCCCGGTCCCGAGCCGCCGTTTCTCGCCGCTCCTGACTGACAGGAGGTGGCGCGATCCACTGACACCAAGGCGGCGTTCGACAGTCCACCATGATCGCGCGCGTCGCGGAGGGAAGAACCCCTCCTGAAACTCCCTTTCCAGGGGGATTCGCGGGCGCCTCCGCTGCACAGCAGCCGGGCCGCGGGCTGGAAAGCGGGCCGCGTGAACGTGGTGATCGGGGGAGGGGTAAATCGTCCCAGAGATCGAAGGTGGAGGTTCGGGAGTCCGTAGAACGGACTTTCCACGGGGTACCGGGTCTTGGGGTTCCGCAGCGCAGAGCGAGGCCGGCGGAGAAAGCGCGGATGGGGAATGGTCCTACTGAGTCGGCGATTGGGCGACGGAGCGGAAATCATGTCGACCCTGTCTCGAGCGGGCGAGGCCGGCGCTTGCGCGCAAATCATCGTCGAGTAGTCATGGCCGTTCGCCATCGACGGACCGTATTTGCTACCGGCCCGGCGATTCCGGGCAGGGCTCATGAGAGACTCTCGGCATGAGGGCTCGAGAGCACCAGCGGCGTGCTGCGGAGCGAGACGGGGAGCCCGGGCAGATCAAGTCTCGCGAGCGGGTGAGCGACCTAGCCGAGGTCTACACGCATGAGCGTGAGGCGAACGCGATGGTCGACCTCGTTCCGGACATGTTCCCGAGCGCAGAGTACCCGGGCAACACGGACAGGCTCTTCTTGGAGCCTGCCTGCGGGCATGGCAACTTCCTGGTCGAGGTCCTGTGCCGGAAGCTCGCCTACGTGACGCCCCGGCGCTACGGGCGCGGCGAGCGCTTCGAGCACCGTGTGCTCCGCTGTCTCACCTCGATCTACGGGATCGACATCAGCGACGACAACGTTCGAGAGGCGCGCGGGCGGATGCGGACGGTGATCGCGGAACATCTTGCATGCCACCTGGGCGCGGATGATCCGACCACCGACTTCGGCGACGCCGTCGGTGCGATCCTCGAAACCAACGTTATCCGGGCGGACACGCTCGCCGCTGCAGCCGAGATCGAAATGGTCGAGTACCAGCCCGGTAGCGCCGGGACCTTCATCCGCGAGTGGTCGCACCCGCTCGACTCGGCCGCGAACGAGCCGAATCTGTTCTCTCTCGACGTGCGTTGCGACGAGGTTCCCGTCCACTACGCCGAGCTCGCCCGTCAGACAGAGCCGGTTCGGGCCGACTCACTCGATCGTAAGGCCGCATGAGCCTCGTCCAGGACCGACCCCACGTTCCGGACATCCTCGAATGCCTGGCTCAGCTTTCGAGCGACGAGGTGCCGACCCCTCCAAAGCTCGCGAACGCGATGCTTGACCTCCTGCCCGAGGACGTCTGGCGTGATCCGGGACTTCGCTGGCTCGACCCGTGCTCGAAGTCGGGCGTGTTCCTGCGCGAGATCGTCACGCGGCTGCTGTTCGACGGGCTCGTCGGCTGGGAGCCCGACTTCGAGAAGCGCCGCGAGCACATCTTCCGCAACATGATCTTCGGCTGCGGGATCACCGAGCTGACGGGGATCATCTCGCGCCGCACCGTCTACTACTCGCGCCACGCCTCTAGCGAGCATTCGGTGATCCGCTTCGCGACAGATGACGGCAACCTGCCGTTCGCTCGAGCCAAGCACGATTTCAGCCAGGGCCGCTGCCAGATCTGCGGCGCGCCCGAGGAACTAGAGCGCGGCGAGAGCCGTGAGAACTACGCGTACGCGTTCATTCACGGTGCTTATCCAACCGAGGAGATGGAAGAGATGAAGTTCGACGTGATCGTGGGGAACCCGCCGTACCAGATCGGCACCGAGGGCTACGGTGCTACCGCCTCGACCATCTACCACACGTTCGTCCGCCAGGCGATCGCGATGGACCCGCGGTACCTCGTAATGATCACGCCGTCGCGATGGTTCGCGGGCGGAAAGGGGCTTGACGATTATCGCGCGACGATGATCGCTGACCGGCGTCTCAGGAAGCTGGTCGACAATCCGCGACTGTTCGACGTGTTCCCGGGCGTCGAGATCAAGGGCGGTGTGAGCTACTTCCTCTGGGACCGGGAGTACAGCGGCGATTGCGAGTTCTCAACACGAATCAATGGCGAGATTGTGTCTACGCTGTCGCGCGATCTGCGCGAGGGTGACGGTGTTCTCGTGCGAGACAACCGTGCGATGAGCGTGATCCGCAAGGTCACCGAGTCTGGGGTCACGGATCGTGTCGAGGGCATGTGCAGCGTGAGAAAGCCCTTTGGCCTCACGATGTTTTCGAACTACCCGGGAAGCGTCCCCGAACCCTTCGCTGGAGCAATCCCGCTGATCTATAACAACCGAGTCGGCTACAGCCGCCCCGATCAGATCCAGCGTAACCACGAGTGGGTTGACCGCTGGAAGGTGCTCTTGCCGAGGGCCGCTGACGGCCATGGACGAGAAGCTGCATACGTGCTGGGGGAGCCGATCGCGCTCGCGCCGGGTTCCGCATGCACGCAGACCTATTTCATCGCGGGCATGCTCGATTCGCGCGAGGAGACTGAGAATTTCGCGCACTATCTGGCAACGAAATTCGTCCGATTCTTAGTGCTGCAGCGTAAGGTCACGCAGGACGTCACGCCCGAGCGCTTCCGATTCGTCCCGGTGCTTGACATGTCTCAGCGATGGACGGACACCGACCTGTACAAGCGGTTCGCTCTCTCGCAAGAGGAGATCGACTACATCGAGACGACGATCAAGCCGCGGTCCGTGAACCTCTCGCTCGACTCCCCGATTCCCGCAAGCCACCTTCCGGGTGGCGAGAAGCACCGGGCTTAAGTCGGGCGACAGCGCGACGTGCCGAATCGCATCTACGCCTACACGGTCGTAGGCAAGGACGGAGAGCCGTGGGAGCGCCTCACTGGCCAGACCCGTACGGTCGGCGCGGGTCTGATCAAGGTTGGCCAGACGACTAAGCCGAGCGCTCGCGAGCGAATCAAACAGCAGCTAGGCACGGCCTACCCGAACCTTGATGGCGTCGAGATTCTCCTCGACGAGGCGGCCGTTCGCGACGACGACACCGACTTCACTGACCACGAGGTCCACGCCGCCCTGGTCAAGGCGGGAGTTCGCCGTCCCGAGGGCGAGTGGTTCGAAGCGACACTCGACGACGTCAAGGCCGCTATCCACGCCGTTCGCTCGGGCGCCGAGTTCGATGCGACGCGCACGGATTCGTTCACGGCACGGCCTGAGCAGGCACAGGCGGTTGAAGCCACCGCCGCCTACATGCGCGCCCATGTCGGCGACGGCCAGCCGCCGAGGTTTCTCTGGAACGCGAAGATGCGCTTCGGCAAGACGTTCGCCACCTACCAGCTCGCGAGGGAGATGGGTTGGAAGCGCGTCCTTGTCCTGACCTACAAGCCGGCTGTCCAGACCGCGTGGCGGGACGACTTGCTCGGCCACGTCGACTTTGTGGGCTGGCACTTCGTCGACCGCGACACTCCGATCGCCGATGCGGACGCACTTCTTAGCGGCGCCGACCCTGTCGTTCGGTTCGCCTCCTTCCAGGACCTGAACGGCAAGTCGCCCGACGGGCAGATTAAGGCTCACAACGAGGCGATCCACCTCACCGACTGGGATTGCATCGTCCTCGACGAGTACCACTTCGGCGCTTGGCGGGACTCGGCCCGCGACCTCTACGACCCGACGGACAAGGAGCTCGCCAAAGACCAAGAGCCGGATGAGGCGGTAACGGAGGAGGACCTCGGGCTCGAAGCGGCCAACTATCTGTACCTGTCCGGCACTCCGTTCCGTGCGATCACGAACGGCGAGTTCACCGAAGACGCCACCTTCAACTGGACCTACGTCGACGAGCAGGCAGCAAAGGACGCCTGGGACGAAGCATCCGGCTCGAACCCGTACACCGAGCTGCCACGGATGGAGATGTACGCATACGAGATCGCGCTCGGGGCGGCCAGCTGGGCGCAAGACGGCGAGTTCGCTGGCTTCTCGCTGACCGAGTACTTCAAGGCCAAGCGACTCGGCCAGACAACCGGCGCCTTGCGCCCAGGGGATTGCGTCTTTGAGGACGAAGGGCGTGTCTCAGAGTTCCTGGAAATGCTGCGGGGCAAGCTGTCCGACCAGATCAAGGTCCAGATCGTCGCCGGCCAGAAGCCGCCGTTTCCGTACGAGCACCCGATGTTCACCGAGGCGATCAGGCATTCGGTCTGGTACATGCCCGACGTCGCCTCCTGCTACGCGATGCGCGACATGCTCGATGCGCACCCGTACTTCTCGGGGTTTGAGGTCGTCGTCGCCGCGGGCAGCCAGGGGGGACAGGGCGCGGAAGCGAAGCCGCCGGTCGAGGCCGCGATCGCGAAGGCGACGAAGGAGAACGGGTCGGGATCGATCACCCTGTCTTGCGGCAAGCTGATGACAGGCGTAACCGTGCGCGAGTGGGGTGCGATCCTGATGCTGCGCTCGCTCAAGTCGCCTGAGTCGTACTTCCAGTCTGCGTTCCGAGTGCAGTCGCCGTGGGCGTACCGGGATGCCGAAGGCGGCCTCGAGGTACGCAAGCCCACCTGCTTCGTGTTCGAGTTTGATCCCAACCGGGCGCTCTACCTGCTTGCTGAGTACGGCATCCGCCTGGCATCGGAGCGCGCGGAGACGCCGGAGCAGGCGATCGGCGCACTGCTCAACTACCTGCCGATCTTCGGGTTTTCCGGTGGGTCGATGATTCCGCTCGATGCATCTGCCGTGTTGGATTGGGCGACGGCGGGTGTCGGCGCGACCGCCCTTGCGAAGCAATGGAATTCGCCGCTCCTCGTCGAAGTTAATGAGCGCACCCTCTCGGCCGTTCTCGACCACCCTGACCTGCTGGAGACGCTCGGGCAGATCGAGGACTTCCGCGCGCTCGTGAACAACGCCAAGCACGTCGTCACCTCGACAAAGATGCTCAAGAAGGCGAAGCGTGAGCAGGGCGGGCAGCTCGACGCGGCGCAGCGACAGGTCCAGACGGAGACTGCGACGCGGCGCAAGGAGATCCGCGAGAAGCTCCAGAAGTTCCTCGCCCGGGTGCCGGTGTTCATGTACGGGACCGACTTCCGCGAGGAAGCGCTCAAGCACGTGATCGCGTCGCTGGACCCGATGCTGTTCGAGCGCGTGACGGGTTTGACGATCGAGGACTTCACCCTGCTCAGCGACCTGGGCCTCTTCCACGCCCGCAACATGGACGCCGCGATCTACCAGTTCAGGCAGTTCGAGCGGGCGAGCCTTCGCTACGCGGACGATCATCGCGTTGATGAGATCGCCGGCCGTGTGGGCCTTTGGGAGCGCAGCGTTGACGCCTCGGGTTCCGGCGAGGCACGAACCTAACGGGCGATTACGACAACCCGGCGCTGCGGCGCGGGATCGGCTTTCACTGACCTGACGGCGGGCGGCTTGAGCGGGTCCGCAGCAGCGCCGCGGCGC
>JBGTMW010000064.1:0-2709 GCA_041743365.1 Gemmatimonadaceae bacterium | reverse complement strand
GAACATATATGGCGTTTCGGGGCACGAGAGTGCCGTGCGCAGCGCGATTCGCGCGGCGCTGCCCGACTGGGCGCGTCGCATCGCGACGGTGGACACGGCCGGCAACCTGATCGTCGCGTTCGGACCGGATCGCGACACGGTCGTCTTCGTCGCGCACATGGACGAAGTGGGATTCGAGGTCAGGTCGATCGCCGCCGACGGAACGGTGACGCTTCAGGCGCGCGGCGGCGGCTTTCGATCGCTGTGGGAGGGGCAGCCGGCGCTGCTGCATCTCGATCGTGACACGGCGCCTCCAGCGAATGTCGCGGGAGTCGCGGGATGCGCTGCTTATGCCGAGTCTTCCATTCGCGGGATCTTCGTGCCGCGCGCTTCGTGGGCCGGAAAGCAGCCGACCGTCCTGACTGCATGGTTCGGTATGGATTCCGCGACGCTCGTCGCCCGCGGCGCAAACATCGGCTCGTCCGTCACGGCCTACAAGTGCGCATCGCGGATCGGCCGCACGAAGTTCACCGCACGGTCGCTTGACGATCGCGTCGGAAGCACCGCGCAGCTGCTTGCGCTCGGGACGCTCGATCCGGCGCGCGTGGCCTCCAGGGTGATATTCGCGTGGGTGACCCGTGAGGAGACGGGACTGATTGGCGCGGGCGCGCTGGCAGCCGACCTCGGCCCCACCGTCAGGCGGGTGCACGCGGTCGACACCTTCGTCTCATCGGATTCGCCGCGCGAGAGCAGCCGCTACGCGCATCTCCCCCTTGGCGCCGGTGCGGTGATCCGAGCCATGGACGGATCGAGCGTCGCCCCGCTGCACGAGGTCCGGCGCATCGAGGCCGTCGCCAGACGCTTCCGTATTCCCCTGCAGGTCGGCACGACGAGCGGCGGGAATGACGGCTCGAGGCTGGCAAGGTTCGGCGCGCCGAACATCCCGCTCTCCTGGCCCGGTCGCTACAGTCATTCGCCCGTGGAGGTCATGGACCTTCGCGACCTGTCCTCGCTCACCCGTCTCATCGCCGCACTCGCCCGCGAGCCTGCCGGGCCGCGCGACTGAGATCCCTTCGCCTTTCCAATTCATGCGTGCGCTGCTGTCCGTATCCGACAAGACCGGTCTCCTTCCCTTTGCCACCGAGCTCTCGATGCTGGGGTGGGAGCTCGTATCCACCGGAGGTACGGCGCGCGCGCTCCGGGATGGTGGGCTCCCGGTGGTCGACGTAAGCGAAGTCACCGGCGTTCCGGAGATGCTGGACGGTCGCGTGAAGACGCTGCACCCGAAGGTTCACGGCGGGATTCTCGCGCGGCGCGATGTTCCGGATCACATGGAGGCGATCGTCCGGCACGGCATCGAGCCGATCGATCTCGTCGTCGTGAACCTGTATCCCTTCCGTGAGACCGCCGCGCGACGAGATGTGTCGACCGACGACGTGATCGAGCAGATCGACATCGGCGGACCGTCGATGCTTCGCTCCGCCGCGAAGAACCATCGGTCGGTGACCGTCGTCGTGGACCCCGCGGACTACGAACGAGTCCTCGTGCCGGCGCGCGACAGGGTGGATGACCCGAAGCTTCGTCGTACGCTGGCCGCGAAGGCATTCGAGCACACGGCAGCGTATGACGCCGCCATCGCCGCGTGGTTCGCCGACCAGCGCGGGGACCTCTTCCCCGAGCGACTGTCGCTGGCGTTCGAGCGCGCCGAAATGCTTCGCTACGGGGAGAATCCCGACCAGCGGGCCGCGTTCTATGTCGAGCGAGGCAGTGGCGGACTGGCGGCCCTGGTCCAGCGCGGCGGCAAGGAGCTGTCGTTCAACAACCTCCTGGACCTCGAAGGAGCATTGATCGCGACGGATCCGTTCTCCGGCGAGACCTGCTGTGCGATTGTCAAGCACACCACGCCCTGCGGGCTCGCCACGGGGTCGACTCCGCTGGAGGCGTACCGGAAGGCGCTCGCGTGCGACCCGCTCTCGGCGTTCGGCTCCGTGATCTGCTTCACCGTGGCCGTCGATGCCGCGGTTGCCGAGGTGGTGGCGAGCCTTTTCGTGGAGTGCGTCATCGCGCCGGAGTTCACCCCCGAGGCACTCGACATCCTCACGCGGAAGAAGAATCTCCGGGTGCTGGAGGGTGCTGCGCGCTGGGCGCCCGGCGCGCTCGACTACAAGCGCGTGCGCGGAGGTGTCCTGGCGCAGGAGCGGGCGTCTTCGAAGATCGGCGACGAGGGGTGGCAGGTCGTCACTTCGCGCGCCCCAACGCCCGAGGAACGCATCGACCTGCTTTTCGCATGGCGGGCGGTTGCCGCCGTGAAGTCGAATGCGATCGTGCTCGCGCGCGACGGGGCGACCATCGGGATCGGGGCGGGCCAGATGTCACGGGTGGACGCGGCATTCATGGCGGCGCACAAGGCGCATCAGGCCGGGCACGCCACCGATGGCGCCGTGCTGGGCTCCGACGCATTCTTTCCCTTCCGCGACGGCGTGGACCAGGCCGCTGAAGTAGGCATAACGGCGATAATCCAGCCGGGCGGGTCGATGCGGGATGCCGAGGTCATCGAGGCCGCCAATGAGCGTGGAATCGCCATGATAGTGACCGGGAAGCGCCAGTTCCGTCATTGAGCCGCGGGGAGGACATTTCTACTGAGCACCGCGGCCGTCGCCGTTGTCAACGCGCGGCCGGCGCGCCATACTTCGCTGGCTCCTGACGCCCCTCCATCGTCCCGCGGCCGGC
>JBGTMW010000063.1:0-5168 GCA_041743365.1 Gemmatimonadaceae bacterium | reverse complement strand
GGCGCGGCCGGCGCCGCGGGCGGGTTCAGCTGGCGCTCGATCGACTCGATGTACGCACGCTGCAGGTTCCGCCGATAGACATCGACGCGGACGCTGGATGACGAAAGCTCGCTCCACACGCCGCTGCGCACGTCGCGAAGTAGCTCGCCGACGGTATAGGCATCGCCCGACTTCGCCGCGAGCGCCTCGTACTCGATCAAGCGGTTGAGGCGGGACTCGCTGAACAGCGAGTTGAGCACGTTGCCCTGTGCCTGCCGGATGCGACCGAGCACACCTTCAGGCTCGATGCGCCGGAGGATCTCCGGCTGCGTGAAGTACGACGGCGTGGTGAATGCGTTCGCCGTCAGGAAGCGAACGGCCTCCTGCTGTCTCGCCTGGCTCAGCGGGAAGAAGCGCTGGCCGGTACCCAGCTTCTCCTGCGACTCGGCGCCGCCGACCACCGCGGCCACGTGGCTCATGTAGCGCCCCCACTGCGAGACGACGTTGCCGTACAGCTCGCGAAGGAGGGTGTAGTCCTCACCGGGTTTCTCGGCAACGGTGAGCAGGCTCTTCGCCACGAGCTCCAGGTTCTTCAGGGCGAGGGTGCTGGCCTTCACGGCGTTCTCGTCGCCCACGGCTTCCGTGAGGTCGCCGGGATCGTTGGTGGCATCGGCGGTCTCGTAGCGGAACCAGGGTACCGTGTCCTGCATTCGCGCCCACTGGTCGAGAGTCGCCCGCTCGTCGTCGGGGGATTTCGCGCCGGGAATGGGCGTATGCCCCCAGCGGACGGCGAACTTGTCGTACGGGCCGACGCCGGGGATCAGCAGGTGTGCGGGGATGCTGTCCTCCGGCTGGGCTACGTAGTTGAAGCGGGAGTAGTCCATGAGGGTGGCGACATGCCCGCCCATCCTCTCGAGGAAGCTTCGCTTGCGCAAACTGTCCACGGGATACATCGAGCTCGACTTCATGTTGTGCGGGAAGCCGATCGCGTGCCCCACTTCGTGGGCGACCACGTACTCGACCAGGCGCCCCATGAGCGAATCGGGGAGCGGCAGCTTCCGCGCGCGCGCGTCGAGCGGCGAGACCTGGGTGAAGTACCAGTTCCGCAGAAGGTTCTGGACGTTGTGGAACATGTTCACTTCGGCCTTGATGATCTCGCCGGTGCGCGGATCGACCTGCTGGCCCCCGGTCGCATTCTGCACATCGGAGGCGCGCCAGTAGACCATCGAGTGCCGTGCGTCGTGAATGGACCAGTTCGGATCCTCGGCGACGCTCGGCGCCTCGCGTGCGATGATCGCGTTGCGGAAACCGGCCTCCTCGAACGCCGGCTGCCAGTCCTCGATGCCGGCCTTCACCCAGGGCACCAGCCACCGCGGCGTCGCCGGGTCGATCCAGAACACGATCGGCTTCACCGGCTCGGAGATGGCGGCGTTGGGATCCTTCTTGTCGAGCCGGAAGCGCCGGATGAAGCGGCGGGTTTCGGCGCGGTGCTCGTCGCGGCCGTAGTCGATGAACGAGATCGACCCGAAGCCGACTCGCGGATCGTGGAGTCGCGGCATCATCGGCTCGTCCGGCAGCCGCAGCATGCTCCAGTGCATCACGGCAGTCGTCGTGATGGGCCGCGGGGGGGGGCCACCACCGCCACCGCCGCCACGACCGCCAGTGGTCGGCGCCGGCATGCTGCCGGTCTGGGTCGCCTCGACTTCGATGTTCGTCGGATATGCGGCTACCGACTCGATGAACGAACGATCCGCGGCGACCTGCGGGACTCCGGCGAACTCGTTCACGTTCGTCGTATAGAGCCTCGTCACCTCGATCACCGCGGCGCTGTCGGGGCCGTATGCCTCGACGTTGAACGCGGCTATGATCGGTCCGTGAGTCTGCGCGGCTACGGAGCGGTAGATGGGGAGCGCAGTATCGGCGACGATCGAGTACGACTGCTGGCGGAGGAAGACGCGGTTCCCGTTTCGCTCCCACCGGACGACCCGGTTCCCGCCACTCCCGCTTCCAGCCGCGGCGCGCGTCGCGATGAGCATGTCCCTGTTCAGCTCGTTTCTCGGGATCTCGAAGAAGAGCCGCTCACCGATCTGGTGGGTGGAGAACAGCCCCCGCTGTGTGCGTGCGGCGGGGGTGATCACCCGGTTGTAGGGCCGAGGCTGCGGGGTGGCGGCTGGCCGCTGCCCCCCGGTCGTGTCACCGGCCGGGCGCGTCTGCTCACCTGCCTGCCCTGCAGCTGCGGGGCCCGGAGGCTGTGTAGCTGGCGTGGCGGATCCTCCCGTCGCGCAGCCGGCGGCAGAGAGGAGAAGCGCGGTGGACAGGAGCGGCGTGATGCGGCGGAATCGAGTCATGGGCGGGATCGGCTGTTGGATGCGTTTAGCGATGTCTCCTGCTCCCTGGGGAGGGGCAGGGCGCTGCCATCAGGTACGATGCTCCAGATGCGCTTCGGGGTCCAGTCGTGAAGCGTCAACGGCGCCGGAATCCTGATCCCGGCATGGCTTCCTGTACGGTTTCCCCGGCGGTCAGCCGCTCCCCGGTGGCCCGAACCAGGAGACGGCCTCGGTTGCGTACTTTCGCCGGAGCCTGCAATTTCGCGCCGTGTGAGACATCAGCACGGAGAGATCCAATGGGCACACTCGATGACCGCGTCGCCATCGTAGCCGGCGCAACCCGAGGCGCAGGCCGCGGCATTGCGCGCGCCCTCGGCGAAGCTGGAGCAACCGTGTACTGCACCGGCCGTAGCGTGCGCGGTGCGCCATCTCCATACAACAGGCGCGAGACGATCGAGGAATCCGCGGAGATGGTCACCGTAGCGGGCGGGAAGGGGATCGCTGTCAGGGTCGACCACACCGTCGAATCGGAGGTCTCCGCGCTCTTCGAGCGCATCGATCGCGATCATGGCCGCCTCGATCTCCTCGTCAACAGCATTGCCGGCGAGGATCCGATGCTGGGCGGATGGACGTCGTTCTGGGAGACCGATCTTACGCAGGGACCGGCCGCTCTGCGTCAATCGCTCTTCTCGCACCTGCTCACGGCCAAGCACGCCGCCCTGCGGATGATCGAGGCCCGCCGCGGGCTCATCGTCGGCGTCACGGAGTCCGACTTCCTGTTCGGTGGCGGCAACGCCCTCACGGATCTCGTCAAGACCGGAATCAAGGGAATGGCCGTACGGCTGTCGGAGGAGCTGCGCCCGCACGGAGTCGCGGCCATCGCGATCACTCCCGGCTTCCTCCGATCGGAGTCGATGCTCGACCATTTCGGTGTCACCGAATCCAACTGGCGTGATGGTGGGAAGAAGGACAAGCACTTCCTCCAGTCCGAATCGCCGCTGTTCATCGGGCGAGCGGTGGCTGCGCTGGCCGCGGATCCGGAGATCCTGTCGCGCTCCGGCGACCTGTTGAGCTCGTGGGGAGTTGCGCGCGAATACGGCTTCACCGACGCCGATGGCTCACGCCCGGATTGGGGCGCTCACTTCGGTGCGGTGGTCATTCCAGAGATGGACTGGTTGCGCGAGAGCGTTCAGCGGCACGTCCAGTATCTCGAGAAACTTTCGACGCGAGCCAGGGGATATCTGGACGCGGCACCCGCGCCGCGTCCGAAACGGCTAGCCCGGCGCAAGGAATCAGCGGCCGGGCTCTCGCCGGAAGCACCTCCGGCTACGGCCGATCGCTCTCCGTCGTGAACTGCCACTTGCCCTCCTTCAGCATCCGCAGCGCCTCATCTACCGCCGCCTTCAGCTCCCGGTCGAACTTCCGCAGCTCGTCCATCGGCGAATTCTCCGCCCACACATCGGGCGCCACGCCGTAGTTCTCGAGATTGATCCCGTAGTTGTTCGGCTTCGTCGGATCCCACTGTACCACGAGGGAGCCCGGAGTGCGGATGCTTCCGCCATTGATCAGCGCATAGCTCCCCGTCGCGATCACGGCGCCCGCGGTCGGCGTGCCGACTATCCGGCCGATCCCGAGATCGCGGAAGCCCATCGGCGTCACCTCGCTGTCGGAGCCCGAGCGCTGGTTGATCAGCATGACCTTCGGACCCGCGATCGCCTGGCGCGGACGGCGCCCCCACGTACGCGCGCCTGTGCGGCTGTTCCAGAACTGGTACGGCCGCCGCTCCAGGATGTCGATCAGCTCCTGGTCGATGTTGCCACCGCCGTTGTAGCGGATGTCGACCACGATGCCTTTCCTGTTCCAGAACTGGTCGATCTCGTTCCGGAAGCGCACCAGCGACGGCTGGTTCATCGACCGAATGTGAACGTACGCGATTTGGCCCCCCGACTCCTTCTCGACGAAGGCGCGGTTGTTGGCGACCCACTCTTCGTACTTGATGTCGTTGAGCGAGGTCACGGCGTTGATCCGGATCGTCTTCGCGCCTGTGCCGTTCGCTGACTTGGCGACCCGCACCGGGATGTAGTCGTTGAGCGTCCCGCTCAGGAGCTTCCAGTAGTTGTCGCCGGCCTCGAGCTCGGTGCCATCGATCGACAGGACATAGTCGCCCACGGCCATGTCGATCCATTCCCTGTCGGCCGGCCCATCGCGATAGATGTGCGACACGCGATAGCGTCCGTTCGCGGGTTCCATCTCGAAGCCCAGGTACCGGGTGGCCGGCCCGCGTTCCATCGTCTGGCTCGAGGGACCGCTGACGCCGGTGTGCGATGCATTGAGCTCACCGATCATCAGGTTCGCGAGGGCGTACACATCCTCGTTGGCTCCAACGTGACGCAGAAGCGGCTTGTACTTCGCCTTTGCCGCCGCCCAATCCCTTCCATGCATCTTCGGATCGTAGAAGCGGTACTTCATCACCCGCCAGCTCTCCTCGAACAGCTGCTCCCATTCGCCGCGCTTGTCGACGCGAACGGGGAAGGAGAAGCTGATCCGCTCCTTCCGCTGGTTGGCGAGAGTCATGCGCCAGATCTCCGATCCCGGGCCCGCACCGCCGCCCTGGCCACCTCCGCGACCGCCGCCGCCTCCCTGGCCCTGCCGGTAGTACACGGTGCGCCTGTCCGCCGTTGGAACGATCCCCTGGAGCGTGCCCGGCGCGACGCGCCTGCGATCCTTCCCCTCGATGGTGATCGAGAACAGTCCCGCGCCCTCCGCGTCGGTGCTGGTGAAGTAGATGAGGCGACCGTCGCGCGAGAGAAACGCGTCGCCCACGCCGTTCGTGCCGCTGGTGAGCTGCACTGCCCGCCGACC
>JBGTMW010000062.1:0-19157 GCA_041743365.1 Gemmatimonadaceae bacterium | reverse complement strand
GGCCGCGGGCGAACGCCGGCACGCTCGCGCCAACCATCAGGCTGCCCATCCATTCCGTCCCCATCTCGCCGCCGCGCCGGCCGAGCTGCACGCCGAGCTGGAGGTCGGGCCAGAGCTCGCGGTAGGCGAGCCGCTCGCTGGATTGCGCGGCGTCGAGCTCCCGCGCTCCCGCCTGCAACATGGGGCGGTAGCCTTGGGCGACCTGCACGAGCGAGTCGACCGACGGCACTGACAACGGAAACACGGGTAGGGCGGGCGAGCCAACGCCCGTCTCGTGTGGCTTGTCGAGCAGAGCGAGCAGGCGAGCAGCCATGCCGCTCCGCATCGCCTGCATCCGCACGGTGTCTTCGGTCATGCGCGCGATCTCCACCTGCGCACGAAGAACGTCGGCCTGTCGACCTTCACCCACGCGGTACATCGCTTCGGTGGTCCTCGCGATGTCGTGAAGGACGCGCAGCGTTTCCCGAGCGACTGTGAGCGACTGCTCGGTGGCGTAGAGGTCGTAGAACGCCAAGGCGACTTCGGTCCGGACCTCCCAGTCAACGTCGGCTGCGCGCGCCTCGGCTGCGGAGGCCCTCGCGCGGGCAGCCTGGCGCGATAGCCCGAGCTTGCCGCCAAGGGGCAGCATCTGCATCACCTGCAGCTGTGTCATGCCGATGGGATCCATCGGCGCGAGACTCGGCAGCGTGTAGTTCATGAAGCCGAGTTGGACCTCGGGGTCCGGCGGAAGCCCCGCCCAGGAGACACGAGCGTCTGCGGCGCGGGCGAGCGATCGTGCCGCTTCGGTCCTCGGACTCGCGTGTTGTGCGTCGCGATAGAGCTCGCCCAGGACTAGCCGGCCGGCAGAGTCGGCGGCGTTTCCCGGCTTCTGAGCCTCTGCGGTCGCTGCGCGCCCGAGCGAAAACGTGCCAAGGATGGTCCAGGCGATCGCGCGACCGAGCGCGCGGCCCGCTGCGCGAAAACACGCGCTGTGCGTGTCGCTGGGCCGGCCCTTCGGCTGCCCCTCTCGATGGATCTGTGACACTTTTGTCTCCGGTTATGCGATTCCGCCGTGTTGGCGTGGATCGCGACATCACCTCGCTCGGACCACCGACTTCGCCTGACGTGAGGGTCAGGTCGCGGATGGTGAGCGACTCACTGGACTGCTGTGAGAGAGACTAGGCTCGCGGCGGAGGGTCGTCGGGAGCCGTGGGGCGCGGTGGGGGTGGGTTGACGCGCTCCCTGGGCGCGTCGTGGTGCGATTGAGCAGCCTGCGCGATGGGCGTGAAAGCAACGCCGAGCGCGGGCTGCGCGCAGGATGTCATCGCGGTGCACGCCTCGCTGGAGCTCGAACCGCCACAGTCCTGGCTCCGTGCAGGGGCGCTGCAGGGCTGCTCGGGTGTTTCGTCCAGTGCGCCGAGCGCGACGGTCGCTTCGGTCTGCGTCAGACCGGGCGACCCCATGCCCATGGCGACCATGTCGTCCATTGCCGCCATGGCGGGGCTACCACCGATCTCGTCGGTCGTGCACGCGAAGCCGCTCCCCACCAGTGTGAACTGGAGGAGGAGCAGGCCTGCCAGCAATGCTACGACACGACGATGAAGCGGCATGATCTCGGAACCGTACCTCGCTGAGTCTCTGAGAGATGACGGCGCGATCTCGTGCACGCAACCCGGACCTCTTTCGCGCTGATCAAAGCTAGCGGTTCCCCATGAGCACGGCTGTCGGGAGAAGCGGGCAAGGATGTCAGGAATTCCCTGATGGCGGTTGGGTGTTGACCGCCGAGAACGAAACTGAAAGGGTGATGGCTGGAACCGGAGCGCCATAGGACCGCTGCTGAATCACCGGACCGCCTCGCGGATCATCGGCTCCATGTCGGGCGTGACCACGGCCTCGCGGGCCGGCAGGGGGGTGCTCCCGCGGCGTCCGTTCTGCGCGATATCGTCGAGCAGTAGCTTCATCGTGCGGATCTCGCGCACCTGCGAGGCGATGATCTCATCGGCCAGCTTCCGCACCCGCGGATCGCTGATGTCCGCCTTGCGGGAGTTGTTGATCGCGATCGAGTGATGTGGGATCATAGACTTCATGAACCTCGTATCGTCGATCAGGGTCTGCGCCCGATTGATGGAGAGAAAGACGACGCCGAGCAGCGCCCCCACCACCAGGACGGCGATCTTGACGCCCTGACCTTCGTACATGGACCACATGTAGCCCAGCATCACCACGGTCATCACGGCGCCCATGACGAGCGAGGCGACCAGGCGGTTTACGCTGAACGTCAGGTGGTCCGCCTCGTAGACGAGCTGGTACATCAGGAAGAACATGATGACCGTGGAGGTGGCGATCATCGCCGCAAATCGCCCCCAGCCCATCTTCATCGATTTCCCGTGCTGACCGCCGTGCATTTGGTGCTCGTCCTTCATCTGCTCGTGATCGTGGTGCCGGGTCGCGGCCATGTTCGCTCTCTCCATGAAGTTGCCCCTCGTTGAAGTCGGCAGGCAAGCCGAGTGCCATCTCACCCCGCATGCTCCTCATCGACGGTCACCACGAACAGCATGGTGCCTACCAGTCCCACCGCTCCCGCGGCGAGGAACGGAAGCGTTGGGCGGACCTGCCACAGCAGGCTTCCGATGAGAGCCGCCGGAGTGATCGCGAGGCTCCTGAGGAGATAATACAGTCCCACCGAGCGAGCCCGCAGATGCGGCTCCGCGAGATCCACGATCAGTGCTTTCCGGGCGGGCTCGCCGATCTCCCGTAGCCCGCCCACCACGAATGCCAGGATGAGCATCTCGAAGCTCTGCGAGGCGACCACGGCGACTGGAAAGACGGAGAAAGCCACAAACGTTGCCACGACGAATGGCTTCCGGCCGATCCGATCAGCCAGCCGGGCTGCTGGGAGATACACCAGGATGGAGGTGACCATCTGAACGGCGATCAGCGCGCCAAATTGAGGCGCCGAGATCCCGACGACGTTCGTGGCGTAGAGCACGAGGAACACATCGACGAGTCCCTCGCTTGTCCGGATAAAGACGTCCGATGTGAGCAGCTTTCGGAACGTCGGTGGGAGGGCGCGCCACACCCCGACAATGCTCGTCGGTCCATGCTGGATGGCGATCGGGATGTTCACCCGACTGACCAGGATGACCGTGCCTATCGCCAGCCCGATGGTCACGAGAAGACCAAACCGGATGCCGCCCCGGATCCCGTTCGTGGCGATCGCGAGTCCGCCTAGTGTCGGCGCGATGACGATCGGAATCCGACGCAGGATCGACTGTACCGTGAAGCCCATCGCGCGCTTCCCCTTGGGCAGCGCATCGCCGACGACCGCGAAGAGCGTTGGAGAGGCCATGCTGGTCCACGCCATGACGAACACGAGGCCGGCGAACACGAACGGCCAGGAGGGGGCAACCCAGTAGATCGCGTAGCCCACTGCAGCCAGGCTGATGAAGAGGGTCAGCGCCCGGCGTCGTCCGTAATGGTCAGCGACCCAGCCACCGGGATACTGGTAGACGCCATCCAGGAAGTCCCGCGTCGTCCCGTACAAGCCGATCGCGGCGACCGGCGCGCCGAGCGCCTCGAGGTACTTGGGGATGAAGCGCTTCCACAGCTCCTCGCCGAGGCCCATGAGAAACATCGCGCCGGATACCGCGACGATGTTCCGCTCGAGCCCGAGAAACGCGGCCACCCGTTCCCGGCGAGTCCCGGGCGGCATTACGCTTTGTAGCGATCGTGCGCTCGTGTCCATTCTTGTCGCTCATGAGTAGGCCCGGCTCCGGCAACGCCCCTCCCGCCCAACGAAGGGGACGACAAGATCGGATGAAGGATCGTCGAAAATCACATCCGCTTCAGCTCCTGATAGTTGCCGTTGGTCCGAAGCGTGACGGTGACGACCTCGCTTCCGCGGTTGCGCCAGAACCAGCCGTGCATCCCATCGAATGCCGCGACGAGCACGCCTTCGTCGGACTGCCTGCCCGTGCCCTTCCCATATCCGTGATAGCTGATGCCTGGCGCATCGGCATGTGCGTCGTAGTTCACCACACCTCGGTCCGTTGACCAGGAGTACGTCACCCGCGCGTCCTTGCGCATTGCCAGCTTGATCTCCTTCCCCTCGTTCGGACGGAGTACGATCTCCGTAACGTGGCTGCTCGACGAATCGGCTCCGGGCGTTTGCGCTGTCGCAGCGGCCGCCGCCGGTGCGGCATCTGCGGCAGCGGGCGCCCCGGACTGAACCGAGTCACGTGCGCCCGAAGCACGAGCTGCTGCCTCGACTGAGTCTGCAATGGCTGCCTCCTTTGCCAACGCGACCTTGATCTCACCCATCTCGGTGAGGCCGAGCAGCCGTCCTACCCTCGTCGGGTCGACCCCATACTCTGCCGGCAACACGACAGTTATCAAGAGAACGAGGGCGACACCGGCCGCAATGAGGGTCGATCGAAGGAGCGCCCGCGATGACGGAACGTCGGCGCCGGTCACAAGGGCGTGTGTCTCTGGCATGGTCTGACCCTCAGGTGTCGACAATGAAGTAGCCGGCGAGCTGATAGCCCATCAGCAGGAAACCCGCGCTCATCACGATGACATTCGCCGTGTAGGCATTGCGGGCAAAGCTCGAGGTGCGACGCCAGTAGCTCATGGCGATAAGGATCGCGCTCAGTGCGAGGAGCTGTCCGATCTCGACGCCGACGTTGAACGCGAGAAGGTTGGGAACCAGCCCGTTCGGGGAGACCTCGAAGTCCAGGATCTTCGTGGCCAGGCCGAATCCGTGAAAGAGTCCGAAGATCAGAGTCGCTGCTTTCGTGTTCGGCTGGAATCCGAACCATCTCTGGAACGCGCCGAGATTGTCGAGCGCCTTGTAGACGACAGAGAGGCCGATGATCGCATCGATCAGGTACGAGCTCACGCCCACGCCGGTCAGGACGCCGAACAGCAGTGTCGTCGAGTGGCCGACTGCGAACAGCGTGACGTAGACACCGATGTCCTTCAGGCGGTACAGGAAGAAGATGACGCCGAGGAGGAAGAGCAGATGGTCGTAGCCGGTCACCATGTGCTTCGCTCCGAGGTAGGCGAAGGGAATGAGGTGAACGCCGACGATTTCCTGGATGTAGCCCTTGTCACCGGCCGCGACCCCGTGGGCGAGGGCGTCGCCTGGCATCAGAAGCACGGCGAGGGACGCCGCTGCGAGTGCAGGCAGGAAGGCACGCATGCGCGCCGTGACAGACGGTGTGGCGAACCGGGAATCAGTCATTGTCATGAGAGCTGGAGAGGCCTCGTCGGTTTTGGCGACTGCTCATCGCGCCCCGACCAGGACAGGCGTCCCGTGAACCTGATGCTCAGGCAGGATTGCGTCTTCGGCCCCGACGACCGCGACGCCACGCTCGCCATACATCCAGTACAACGCCGGGAGTACGATCATGTTGAGTGCTGTAGCGGACAGCAGTCCGCCGAGGATCACGATGGCCATGGGGGTCTGTAGCTCGTTCCCGGGCTCGCCTCCTCCGAGAGCGAGGGGAACCAGCGCAAGCCCGGCAGTGAGCGCCGTCATCAGAATGGGTGAGATGCGCTCCAGCGAGCCGCGCACGACAGCCTCACGGAACGGTGCGCCCTCCTCCAGGAGCTGCCGGTAATGCGACACGAGCAGAATCCCGTTCCGCGTCGCGATACCGAAGAGGGCCACGAAGCCGATCAGTGAGGCGATACTCACCACGCGACCGGTGATTGCCACGGCAATCACGCCGCCGATCAGCGCCAGCGGCAAGTTCGCCATCACGAGGCTCGCAGTGCGTGCCGACCGGAACTCGACATACAGAATGAGAAAGATCGCAGCGATCGAGATGAGCGAGAGCATCGACAACGTCCTCGTCGATTCCTCCTGTGCCTCGAACTGGCCCCCATATTCGACGTGGTAGTCGGGCGGCAGAGTCACTTGCGCGCTGATTGCCGTCTCAATGTCGGCGACAGTGCTTCCGAGGTCCCGACCAGCGACGTTCGCCTGGACGACAATCTTTCGCTGCACATTCTCGCGTGAGATCGTGTTCGGTCCGCGGTCGGTCACGACGCGCGCGAGCTGCGACAGCGGTACCCGCTGACCTGTCGGGGTGTCGAACATCACGGCGCCGATCGCCCCGGCGTTCGATCGCACTTCTTCAGGGAAGCGCACCACCAGGTCTACGCTTCTGCCTTCCTCCAGTACCTGCGAGACGACTTCGCCATTGAAGGCCACGTCGATCGCCTCGGCGAGCTGCCCCACGGTCATTCCGTATCGCGCCAGGGCACCGCGGTCGGCCTGAATGCGGAGCTGGGGTACGTCCATTTGCTGCTCGAGCTGGAGATCCGCCACGCCGGGCACGGTCTGCATGGCGTCGCGCACCCGGGCGCCTACGTCACGCAACTCGTACAGGTCGGGCCCGAAGATCTTCACCGCGATGTTCGCGCGTGTCCCCGAGAGCATGTGATCGATCCGGTGTCCGATCGGCTGGCCGATCGTGACGTTCGTGCCCGGAATCGACGAGAACTCGTTCCGGAGCAGCTCGAACAGCGCCGCCTTCTCGACGCCCTCCTTCAGGGTGACGTCGATCTCCGCGGCGTTGACTCCCTGGGCGTGCTCGTCGAGCTCCGCTCTTCCCTGACGGCGGTCCGTGTTCACCACAGTCGGGCTCGCGAGCAGGATCTCCTCCACGCGACGGCCGATGGCGCTCGACTCCTCGAGGGATGTGCCCGGCACGGTCACCACACTCACGGTGAGCGCGCCCTCGTTGAATTCGGGGAGGAATGCGGAGCCGAGGAACGGGACGATCGCCAGTGCCAGGACGAGCGTCAGCACCGCCCCCGCGAGCACGCGCTTCGGATGCTCGATTACGCGCTCGAGAACTCGGGCGTAATGCACCTTCAGCCACTGGACGAGACGACTCTCGTACTCCGTCTGAACCGCCTTCGCGTTCGGCAACAGATAGCTGCAGAGCACCGGCGTGACCGTGACGGCGACCAGGAGGGAGGCAAGGATCGAGACGACGTACGCGAAGCCGAGCGGACGAAGGAGTCGGCCCTCGACGCCGCCAAGGAAGAACAGCGGGAGGAAGACCACGATGATGATCAGCGTCGCATTGACGATCGACGCCCGTATCTCCCGCGAGGCATCGTAAACGACCCGTAGTGCCGGACGGCGCTCGGCTTCCCCGAGATGGTGGTTCTCCTTGAGCCGCCTGAACACGTTCTCGACATCAATGATGGCGTCGTCCACCAGCGCGCCGATTGCGATCGCCATCCCGCCGAGCGTCATGGTGTTGATCGTGATGTTGAGCAGCTTCATGGCGAAGACCGCGACGACGAGCGAGAGAGGAATCGCGACGATCGAGATTGCGGTCGTCCTGAAGTTCCAGAGGAACAGGAACAGGATGATGACCACGAAGATCGCGCCGTCGCGCAGTGCCTTGATGACGTTGTCGACGGCGACGGTGATGAAGTCCGCCTGCTGGAACAGCTCCGACTCGATCTTCATCCCCTCGGGGAGAGTCCGCTGCATCGACGCCAGTTCGGCCCTGATGCGCTCGGTGAGCTCGAGCGTGTTCGCCCGGGGCTGCTTCTGGACTGCAAGCACGACGGCCGGCTTGGCGTTCACCGAGCCATCGCCGTACTTCGGCGCCGCGCCGACCCGCACGTCGGCCACTTGGCCAAGGAGTACCGGAACTCCACCACGAACGGCCACGACGGTTCCCGCGATGTCCTCGACGCTCGTGACGCGGCCGATCCCACGGATCACGTACTCCTGGCCCTTGTCCATGTAAACGCCGCCGGACGCGTTCTGATTCGACCCTTCTGCAGCAGCGACGACTTCTTCGAGTGTCACCCCGGTCGCGAGCATCCGCGACGGATCGGCGATGACCTGGTATTGCTTCACCTCGCCGCCGATCGGGACGACCTGCGCAACTCCCGGTACCGCGAGCAACCGGCGGCGGATCGTCCAGTCAGCGACGGTTCGCAGTTCGTGGGGCGGCTGGGGACCCGTGAGACCGATCATCATGATCTCGCCCATCACCGACGACACGGGCGCCAGCACCGGCGGCGACACGCCGCTGGGGAGCGCGGCCGAGACGGTCTGGAGCTTCTCGGCCACGATCTGGCGGGCGCGGAAGATCTCCATCCCCCAGTCGAACTCGACCCAGACGACCGAGATGCCCTGCGCAGTCGATGACCGCACGCGCCGCACGCCTGTGGCGCCGTTGACGGCGGTCTCGATCGGGAAGGTGACGAGCGCCTCGACTTCTTCCGGCGCCATGCCGTGCGCTTCGGTAAGGACAGTGACGGTCGGTGCCGTGAGATCCGGGAACACATCGACGGGCATTCGGTACGCCGTCCACGCCCCAGCCACGAGCATCAGTGCTGCCGCCGCGAGCACGATGACCCGGTTCCGAAGCGACAAGGCGATGAGATTGTTCAGCATCGCTGGCTCCTAATGCTCATGGCCCTGCGCCGGCACGGCGCTGGACAGCGATGCCAGCCGCACCTGATACGGCGATCCCGTGACGACACGCTCGCCGTCCCTGATTCCCGAGAGCACGAGCGTGAAGCCGCCTTCGCTTCCACCGAGGGTCAGCTCACGCTTCTCGAATGTCTCGCCGTCCGGCTGCACGTATGCGATTGGCCGGCCATTCTCATCGAGGATCGATGATGTCGGGACAATGACGCCGGTGACTCGACGACCCGTGCCTACCGATACCTTCGCGTTCGCACCAACCCTGATCGTGCCGTCCGTGTTCTGGACCTCGTAGATCACCGGCACCGTGCGCGACAGGGAATCGACGACGCTGCCGAGTGACACAGCTCGCACTGCGCGGTACGCTCGATCCGATCCCTCGAGGTGGAAGGTTGCGCCCGAGCCACGGCCTACCTGTGCCGCATTGGCCCCCGGGACGTTGACCTTGAGCCAGACGACCGATGGGTCAATGATCGTGAAGAGCGGCGCTCCCGCGTCGACCCGACTCCCCGGCGTGATGCTTCGTGTGGTAACCACACCGTTGATCGGTGACCGAATCTCGATCTTCCCGCCCGCGGTCAACGCACCACCACCAAGTCCGGCGAGCGCTTCTCGCGCTGCCTGCAACCGGATCTCCGCCTCGTGAACCCGGCGCTCCGGTACGGCCTCAGCGGCGAATAGTCGCTTCGCGCGCTCGTGTTCGTCCTGGGCTTCGCGCAACGTTGCGCGGGCCTCTGCGTAGGACGCGCCGCCTTCACCCAGCGATGGAGTGAGTAGCGCGATCACCTGGCCGCGACTCACGCGCTGCCCGGGAGATGGCGACTGCGCGACACTGCTCGCGTCGATCAGCCCACCGATCGGCGCGGCCACTTCCGCCATCCGTCCGGCCGCAGGCACGATCTCGCCTGATGCCTCGAACGATTCGACGACGCTGCCCGTCATCGCGAACGAAGTGCGGAAGCCTGGCGTCTTCCACTGCTGTTCCTTGAGGAAGGGGATTCCGCCGCCGGCCCCCTCCTCTTCGCGCGGAGCCTCGGCTTCCGTCGCGTACACCCGGAGCGCCGGCACGCTGATGCTGTCGCGAGCCTGCGGACTTTCGACGAGAATCGTCAGGTCATAGATCCCCGCGCGCTCGAACTCCGGTGATGGCCCATAGATGCCCGGTGCGCGCGGCACCTCCTGAACGACCACCAGCGGCTCGCCCCCATCCCGGGACTGGAATCGGAGCGTGATCTTTCCCGATCGCAGCGGCGCGAAATCCGTGATGTCGGTGAGATGCACCGCGAACTTGTCCGGAGCGCCGACGATCAGCGCAGGATGCTCCATGAAGAGCTCCGTGGAATCCGTCCAGATCGTGACCGCTCCGCCGGCGGGTCCCGGTGGTCCCTCTTCGGCCTCGTTTGCGCTGCCGCGCGAGCATCCGCCGAAAATGGTGGCCACCAGCGCCGTCGCGAGGATGGCGCGTGGGCGGCGCGAATCCATGAATGTCAATGTCATCGTGAGTCCCTCGAGAGCGGTACGCCGACGGCGCGTTCGAGCGCGGCGCGGCGGATGAGTGATTCGGCGCGGAGCGTGGCGAAGGTTCCTTCGGCCTCCTGGTACGCGCGGACTGCATCGAGCCATTCGACGAGCGATATCTCGCCTTCCGTGTACGCGACCTGGGCTGCGCGGAGCGCCATTTGCGATTCTGAACCGAGCAGTGGACGTAAAAGGCTCAGCTGCTCATCGACGGCACGGAATGCTGCGGCGGCATCAGCCACCTCGCGCGCGACGCGACGCCGTACTGTCTCCGCCTCAGCGAGCCGACGCCGTTCCTCCGCGTCGGCAGCGTCGATTGCGCCGCGCCGACGGTCCCAGACTGGAAGGGGGAGCGAAACTCCCGCAACGAAGCCATTGAAGTCTCCGCCGCCGACGACCTGTTCGTTCTTCAGGCCGGCCGAGAGCGTCGGAACCGGAATCCGTTCGCGCGCGACGAGGCGACCTTCCGCGGCTGCTGCTGCTACCTCCAATGTCGCCGCACGTAATTCCGCGCGGTGCCGTGCTGCGAGGGACAGCAGCGAGTCGTCCGCAATGGCGACAGCGAGGTCAGCCACGGAATCATCGAGCACGAGATCGGCGCCGCGGAGTGAATCGACCGAGGCTGCCAGAAACGACGCGAGCGTCAGGCGCGCGGTCCTCCGCGTAAGCGACGCCTCGGCCAGAAGGCCCGCGTACCGGGCGGCCTCGAGCTGAATGCGGCGGTGCGAGTAGCCCGAGACATCACCCTCGACGAGCCGCGTTCGGCTCACCGAGCTGGCTCTCGCAAAAGCGCTCGCCGCCTGCTGAGCGAGGGTCGCGCGCCGGTCGGCCGCGACTGCCAGGGCGTACGCGCGGGTGACGTCGAAGTCGAGCTGCGCCTCCGCAGCTGCAACGCGTGCTTCGGCGACCTCTCGCCGAAGCCTCGCAACGTCAATGCGGGCACCTCGTATCCCACCCAGCTCGATCGGCTGATCGATGGACGCGATGTTCTGCGAGTTCGCCTGGCCATCGCCCGACGTCTGCTCTCGTTGATACGAGAGCGTCGGGTTCAGGAATGCGCCAGCCTGGCGCTCGCGCCCCGCGGCGGCAGCGACAGCCTCACGTGCTGCGGCCAGTTCCGGGCTGACACGTCGAGCCAGATCGCGGGCCTGCTCGAGAGTCAGCGCCCACGCTGATCCCGGGCGTGAAGGGTCCTGGGCATGCAGGAGTGGGGGCGCTATTGCCGTCATCGACAGCCCTGCCACCATGATGATCCGGATTACCGGATCGAGGAGACGCGTCGTTCGCATATTCGATCGCCAACCTGCTTCGAGTTGCCAATGATCAGATCCGCGGTTCCGGACCGCCCGGAAGAGAGATTGATCGGAGATGATCCTGGGTCGGCATCCGCTCTCGGCGTGCTCAGAGGAGCCCCGGAAGAGTTGGGCGGATGGCGACAGGCCGCCCGTCAGCGCGAGATAAGGCGCGACGTGGCTACGGGCAGGTCAGACGAGTGGTGGGGCTCGAGGCTGTCGAGGAGGTGCGTCGGGAGGCCCGGCTCGAGGGGGAGCGGACGTGAGCAGCAAGGAAGCCTGGCTCGCGACTGCGACGTAGGCAGGCAGCTCGACCTTGGGCGCAAGGACGAACAGGCCACCGTCCGCACGGCCGGACATGGCAACCGAAAGCTCGGGATGACCATGGTCACCGGAGTTCCCCGTCCTTTCGACCGCGGCAATCAGTTCATCGGCAGTTGCGGGCGTGGCTTCCGAGGGTCCGTGATGGTGATGGTGATCGTGCTCGTGCGCCGCGTGCTCCTTCGCCTCATGATGCGCGTACCCGTGCGTCAGGCTCACTCCGGGAGCCGACAGGCTCACGAGCGTGGCCAGAAACAGCCCGGAAAAGCGCGACAGGACGGAGCGACACATCAGGGCAATGTACCCGCCGGGGGGAAACCGGGGAGCCCCCGCGCTGAGTGGACCGGAATGTTCATGCGCGAGTGCATCGAAAGGGCCCCGTAAAGACCCCTGGCCTTATTACGATCCGTGCGACCATGATGCGCCGCATTGAGCGAACGGCGGCGGGACCAGGCCCGAACTCATCGCGGCAGACGAACGGTGAACAGCGTCCCTGCCTCCGCAGACGACCGCACGTCGATCGTCCCGTTGTGCGCGCTGACAATGCGTTCGGCGATGTACAGCCCCAGCCCGAGGTTACCTGAATCGCGAGCGACGGGCCGATCTGACTGGAGTCGCTTGAATGGGTTGAAGAGCCCCGGGAGATCCGCCTTCGGGATCGCCTGACCATGGCTGTGCACCCGCACCACGACATCCGCCGATTCTCCCTGGGCCGTGACGCTGATCCGGGTTCTGGACGTGCCGTGCTGCACCGCATTGCCGAGCAGGTTTGTTACGGCCTGGCTGATCCTCGGCGCGTCCCACCGTCCATTCAGATTTCCCGTCGAGGTGAACTGAAGGTCAGCGTCAGTGTGCACGGCCGCCATCTCATCCACCGCCTGCCTGATGACCGCCGCCAGATCGGTCTCCTCTGGCGTGATCGGGATGCCTGAGCCCAGGCGTCCCCACGTGAAATCGAGAAGATCAGCAACCATCTGGTTCATCCGTCCCGCATTGCGGGCAACGCGCGTCGCTACCGTGAGGTCGGGCTCGGTGAGCGCTCCCCGATCGACGATGAACTGTGACCCCGTGAGCACCACGCTGAGGGGGGTGCGAAGCTCGTGGCCAAGAATGGCGACGAACATCTCCCTCGATCGATCGATGTCCTTGGTGTACCGCGAGATGGACTCGGCCAGGGACTGGTCTATTGCCTCGTTGAAGCGCATGAGATCGTCGAGATCCGCTCCGGTGAGATTGCCCTTCGCCTTGGTCCAGAGACGGATCACACTCGCCCGCAGGGCGCGGTACTCCGAGGTCATTTCTCCGACGGAGAATCCACTTTCAGCCCGCCCGGAGCCGTGGACCTCGGCTGCCGTATCGTCGAGTTCGGCGCTCGAATCGGCATTGCCCTTCGATTTCTCCGTCTGCTGGTCGTCCGTCTGCGGCGTCCGCAGGTCGGTGACAATCTCGTGAAGCATCTGCGAGGCATGGTCGCGCAACGCATTCAGATCCATGATTCGGCCCGCAGGACCGGATGACTCGGCGAACCTTACCCAGTCAGCGAGAATCGGTTCGATACTCCTTTCAATGAAATCGGCCACGCGCACGGGTTTCTCCGAATATGTGGTCGTGGGGTCGTCGAGTCCGTCGTTGCCCGGGGTCTGCTCCAGGGGCGCGACATCGTTGAGTCAGCGATCTTCGCAATGCCGATCGACACAAAGCCCATGATCGGGGCGCTGCACGGGATAAGGGAATCGCTTGCGGCCTGCCACAAGACGTCGAAAGCGTTGGTAACTCCATGGACGCCATCTCCGCTCGAGTCGCAGAGCACGCGATCACTCGGAATCATCGCGCCACCGACTCAAACGGCCGTAAACGCCCGGGTCCTGACCAGAACGCACTTTCACCGCCACGATGCACGAAGGGGCCCTCAAGGGGCCCCTTCGTGCTCGAAGTCGACTTTCGGTAGACGCGTAAGTCGGTGTCTTGCTTAGAGGCGCCGGTCGGAATCGAACCGACGAATAGCAGATTTGCAGTCTGCCGCCTTACCACTTGGCCACGGCGCCGAACAGCCTTCAAGCTATTCCCCCCCCAACCCTTTCGACAGGCCGAACCGTGCCCCCGACCCCGGTCCTCGCGACCCTCAGCACCCCCACGAGCCCCGCTCAGTGACCCGCCTCACCCCCGCCAAAACCGGTACGATATATGCCCTTTCCTTGTCTCTTGTATCACCCGAACGCCAACAACGCGAGGTTGCCATGGGACTGCTCGACAAGATGTTCGACAAGAACAAGGATGACGACAAGAACCGCAAGCCCGCCGACTTCTCCGACGTCAAGTCATCGAACCCGGGCTTCGCCGACGTCCGCGGCGGAAGCTCCAGCGCACCCGCAAGCACCGGCGCGACACGTACCTACACGGTCGTGGCCGGCGACAGCCTCTCGAAAATCGCCAAGCGCGAGCTCGGCGACGCCAATAAGTGGAAGTCAATCTACGAAGCCAACCGCGACAAGATCTCGAACCCAGACCTGATCCATCCGGGTCAGGTGCTCACCCTCCCTCCGAACGCCTGAGGATTACCAGATATGCGCTTTGACACACGCAGCATCCGCATCCCGCTGCTCACTCTCGCCCTAATCTCCGCCGCCGCGTGCGCGCGCGGCGACGACGCCGCCACCACCGACAATGTCGCCGGCGGAGCACTCGACACGACCAACACCACCGCCACCACCTTCCGGGTCACCGATGTCGAGATCGGCAAGGGACTCGAGGCGGACAAGACCGTCAGGGACGCTACCGATGACTTCGGCGTCCGCGACACGATCTACGCCTCCGTGAAGACCGAAGGCTCCGCGACCGGCGCTACACTCGTCGCTCGCTGGACCTTCCAGGACGGCGCTGTCGTCCAGGAGCAGAGCCAGACGATCAACGCCACCGGCGATGCCATCACCGAGTTCCACATCATGAAGGACACGGCTTGGCCCAAAGGCAACTACAAGCTCGCGATCCTCCTGAACGGCACCGAAGTCGAGACCGAGGACTTCGAGATCAAGTAGCACAACCCGGGGCGAGGGCGGCCGGTTCTCCCGAACCGCCGCCCCACCTCCCCGGCTCCTAGCGAGCCACCCGGAGCGCCGCCGTTCCCGTCGTGAACGTCCAGGTGAACGGCGCGACGAGATTGTTCCCCGCGAGATCCTCTACAGCCGTGGTGATCGTTCCCACGTACTGCGTGCCGCTCGCGAGCGCCGCCGAGGGGGTGAACGTCGCGGTGTTTCCCGCATAGCTCAGGACACCTGCAATGCTCGGCGTGAACGACACCGCCGTTCCGCTCAGCGACGACGCGAGCATCGCCTCCGAGAACGTGATGCTGATCGGACTCGTCGTACCCACCTGGCTGGCGAGATTTGCAGGTACCGTCGACACCACCGTCGGCGGCGTCCGGTCCCGGTTCGACAGTCCGGGGCCCAGGGAGTCCAGGCGCGCGTCGCACCCGGCAACGACCAGAAACAGGGAAGCGACCGCGGGAGAATGTGATCTGAGACGCATGAGGACATCCTTCGTTGCAGGAATCAGTGGGACGACATATTGCAAGGCGCACACCCGACAAAGGCCGGCCCGCGACATCGCGAGCCGGCCTTCCGTCCCACGTGGGTACGAGCCTCCTACTTCCTGAGCATGTCCTTCTTCGGCACCCTCGTCGTGTCACCGACGTATCCGTACTGGATGTTCTTGAAGTACCGCCTCGCCACCCGGCGCACGTCTGACGGCGACACCCTCCGCAGCACCGCACCGTACTCCGCCGCGGCGTTGTAGTCGCCATGATATATCTGCGCCTGCGCAAGAACATCCGCCTGCTCGGCGTTCGACTCGGTCGAGTAGTGATACCGGCTCGAATACCGCTCGGCGTGCTTGATGAGGGAGCTCCTGGGAAGTGGATCCTTCTGGATGAATTCGATCACGTTGTTGATGATCTTCATCACCGTGTCGGGACGCACGGTGCTGACGTAGACGCCGCCCCCGGTCGCGCCGCGCCTGAGCAGGGGCGCGCCGGCCGCGTACGAGAGACCCTGCTCGCGGATGATGTCGTGCAGCACGCCGCCGAGGTACCCGGTCGCGACCTCGAACGCCGGATAGTCGGGGCCCGACTGCAGCGGTCCGCCGAAATACCCGAGGATGTAGTTCGTCGGGATCCTCCGATACACGCTGGCCACCCTGCCCTCCTTCGCGGTCCACTCCGCCGGCAGCGTCCACACGTAGCTCCCGCGCGGCAGCGTCCCGATCGTTCGCGTGATCGCCTGCTCCAGCTTCGGCCGCGGGACGTCCCCCACTACCACCAGCAGCATCCGCGACGTCACCATCTGGTCGGCGGCGTATTTCCGGAGATCGTCCGCCGTCAGCGCGGATATCGATGCCACGCTCCCATCCACGTCCACGGCATACGGGTGTGACTCGAAGGCAAGGCTGTCGGCCACATGAGCCACCTGCGCGTCGGGCGACTCGGTCGACCTCTTGATCTCGGTGAGCATCTTCCCGCGAACGATCGACATCGCCGCGGAATCGAGTGCGGGATGCATGAGCCTGTCCGCGAATACGGCCCAGGTCGAGTCGAACTCCTGCTTGATCCCGCGGAACGCGAAGCGCGTGTAGTCCGGCGTCGTGAGCACGGTTATCCAGCTTCCCGTGTGCGCGAGCGCGTATCGCGCGGCTTCCTCCGGGTAGGTCTTCGTTCCGTACTCCGACGCGCGGAGCAGCAGCGGCTCGATCCCGGCCGTCGCGCTCGACAGCTGACGCGCGCCTCCTAGCAGGTAGAGATTCACGGCCACGACATCGGTCACAGACGTGTGTCTGTGAATCACCTTCACGCCGCCGACCTCGTACACCGTCGTGAGGCTGTCGCCGGCCGGCCCGCGCGCTGCCTGCGGCATCGGCCCCCGCACCGCGATCATCCCCTCCGCCGTGCTTGCGGAGGCGGCCTCGACGTCCCCGGCAAGGCAGAGGAGGCCGAGCACCGCGCAGGGCACCAGCGATGCGACGCTCATTGGACGCTCCACTTCGAAAGAATGCCGTCGAGCGTCGCCCGAATCGGACGGCGCGTCACTGGCGACACCAGCACGGTCACGGTCATGGGCTTGCCCGCGATGTAGCTGTTGACGTACCGGCGCACATCGTCCGGAGTCTGCGCGCGAACGTTGTCTACATAGTCCATGTAGTAGTCGAGCCCAGCGGAGCTCCACACCGATGCCACGGTATGCACCACCGAGCTTGCCGACTCGAGCTCGAATGCCGTCAGCACCTGCTGCCGCTTCTTCGCGATCAAGACATCCTGGTCGGTGAAGTAGTCCGGCGCGGCAAAGCGCCGGATCTCACCCTTGAGCGCCGCCGCCGCCTCCTCGAGCTTCTCCGGCGTCGTTCGCGCGTGCAACGCGATCGGCCCCACGTGCTTCTGAGTGTCGTAGCCGAGCGACACGCTCTGGAACAGGCCGCTGTCCACGAGCCGGCGCTGCAGTCCGGAGAGCGGCTGGTTTATGAGCTCCGAGAATACATCTGCCGCGTACGTGGACGGTGCGTCGGTCGCTACGCTGGGGCCGTGCCACCGCACGAGAAACGTCAGGTCGCTGGCGTCGTTCGCCTCCACCACTCCGTAGGCGGTGGCCGCGAGCGGCGCCACCGGCACCGGGGCTGTCGTCTTGAACGGATCATCACCGGGCTTCCACGACTTGAACGCCTTCGCCGCCAGGCTGAACGTCTCCGCGAAGGAGACATCCCCCGTCACGACCACCGCCGCGTTGTTCGGGATGTAGTACTTCCGAAAGAAATCCTTCAGCCGGTCGGGCGTCGCACCCATCACCGCGAGGAGGTTCCCTCCCGGATTCTTCTGCCGCCATGCGCTGCCCCACAGCGCCTGGCTCGACATGAAATGAAGCAGGTACTGCGGCTCCGCGGCTCTCCGCTGCAGCTCACCGCTCACAACCTTCTGCTCCGCCGCCAATGCCTCCCGATCGAAGCTGGGCGTTCGGATCAGGTCGGACATGATCTTCAGCCCCTTCTCGAGATTCTTCGACGGAATGGTCACGTAGTACGTGACGGCCTCCTCCGATGTCGTCCCGTTGTGGGCGATGGCCTCGGCCTTGAAGGCGACCTGATCGAAGGAGCCGCTGTAGGTGCCGCTGCCGCTCTTGAAGAGGATGTGCTCCAGCAGGTGCGGGACCCCCTCGTCCTGGGCGGTCAGCTGGCTGAAGGCACCTGTCCGGACCACGACGTTCACCGTCGCGATGGGGATCGTCGGATTGCGCACGACGATTACGTGAAGCCCGTTCTCGAGAACGGTGTCGCGGATCATCTCCTGGAGCGTCGCCCTCTGGGCAGACGCATCGGCGCCGACAAGGGCCAGCAGGGAGACCATGATCAGTGCCGGCGCGAAGAGCGACCGGCACGAGGTCCAGTGCCTTGGGTGCATCACCATATCCGGAGCTGTGGGTGACCGTCTGGCAACCCGAACGGCTGCCTTCTGGCGAGAGCGGTCCGCTCACCCATCCTGCCCCTTCTTGCCCCGGCCGGCGATGAACGATCGCGCGACTACTCTAAGGCGCCCCGGGCGAGGTGGCAATGGTCACAAATCACCAGCCGGGGGAGACCACGACGGCTCCGACAGCCGTATTTCGAGTTGACCCCTCAGAACCGCGCTTCGAGATAGAAGTCGGAGCGGAATCCCTCCCTCGGGTAGATCCCCCGCGCAATGTCGAATCGGATCAGGCCATCCATGAACGAGGCACCTACCCCGGCGCCGCTCGCCGGCCTGCCGGGATGGCTCCACCGATCGGAAGGCCCGGCCCAGCCGATGTCGCCGAACACAACCGGCCGTGCAGCCACGAAGCTGCTTCCCAGCTCGAGGCGGGTCATCCAGAAGGTCTCCCCCATCATGGCGCCCGGCTGCTGACCCCGGATCGTCTGGGAGCCGCCGAGCTGGAACCACCTCTGAACCGGCGACCCGCGAGTCGCGCCGCCGCTGCTCAGCGTCAGCGATCCATCGACGCGCGGGAGCAGGGCGCGAGAGAGCGTGATGTCGGCCAGGGCCCGGGTATAAGTGTAGCTGCCCACCCCGCTCTCCCCACGCAGCGATGTGAACATGCGGAATCCCCGGGGATCATCGCCGTATGAATGCGTGATCCGCGTTTCGGCCCCGACGATCGTGCCCGACGAAGCATCGATGTTGTCGAGGAATCGCACATCGTTGAGCAGGTTCGCCACCGACAGCTGCGTCTCCACATCGGCGTCGCTGTGCCGTTCGCCGAACGCCCGCCATGTCATCTGCGGGTTCCCCGTCCCCGACGCCGTGAAATCGACGCCCCAGGTTCGGTAGTAGAAGCCTTCATCTCGCGCGAACAGCAGAGATGAGAGCGAGGAGCCGAAGGAAAGCGGACTACCCCAGTCGTTGGCGACCCCGAGCCTTCGGAAGGCACCGAGCCGTACCGTCCGCCGTCCATCGCTCCGCGACAGCCCGAGCTCGGCGTTTGCCTCGAGGTCGGCGGTGCCGATTCGCACCAACCCATCCACGGTGAGGCCCCGCCCGAGCGCCTTCGTCGCTCCGATCGCCGGCGAGA
>JBGTMW010000061.1:0-7342 GCA_041743365.1 Gemmatimonadaceae bacterium | reverse complement strand
AGGGCCGGCGCTCGCGTCGGCCGACGACCCGCGCTGTCCGGCCGGGGCGACCCGCGTGGCCGCGACCACCACCAGCGAGATACTCCGCGTGATCGACAGGCACACCCTGTCGCAGGCCTCCGTGGTCATGCGGGACAGGCTCGTTGCGCTCCACGAGTCGCGCGGAGTGACCTTCCTGCTGCCGGCGACTGCCTGGATCGACGTGGACGTCCGGATCGGCGCCGACACCGTGATCTACCCGGGCGCCGTGCTCGAGGGGATGACCGAGATCGGGAGCGAGTGCGTCGTCGGTCCGTACTCGCGGATCGTGGAGTCGACGATCGGGCGCGGGGTCGAGCTGAAGGGGTGGAACTACGTCACGCATACAAGCCTGCGCAATCACGCCGTAATGGAGCCGCATGCCCGCCGCGGCGTCGACTGATCTGCCAGGCTGGGCGCGCGTCGGCGCGCGCCGCAGGCAGCACATTGTCCGCGTGACGGCCCTTCTTCGTGAGTGGGCGTCCGCCATGGAGCTTCCGCCGGAAGAAGCAGCGGCGTGGCGCGACGCCGGCCGCTGGCACGATGCGCTGCGCGACGCACCCGAGCAGGAGTTGCGTGAGATTACTGGAGACATGACGACTCCCGCGCCGCTGCTTCACGGTCCGGCGGCCGCCGTGCGCCTCGAGCAGGACTGCGAGCTCCGCCGGCAGGTGATCGAGGCCGTTGCTCACCACACCGTCGGATCCGCGGACTGGGAGCGAACGGGCAGGGCACTGTACATGGCGGACTACCTGGAGCCCGGGCGGTTGTTCGCCCAGGCCGAACGTGCACAACTCGCCACCCGGGTCCCGCACGAGTTCCGCGAAGCCTTTCGCGAGGTGGTGCGCCACCGCCTCGAGTGGGCGTTGAGTGAAGGAGTCGAGCTCCACCCCCGGACGGTCGAGCTCTGGAACAGCGTCAAATGACCGAGGCGGAAACCGGCCGGATGGCGCGTTGGTCCACGACGGGCGTCGTCATCGCATTGCTGCTTCTGCTTGCGGTGAGCCTGTGGTGGCGAACCAGCGCTGCGCCGCGAGGCGGAGTGGCGCGAACGGCCCGGGAGCTCTTCTCGCCTGAGGATCGCGCGCCGGAAGGAGTCCGTATTCGCGTCGAGGTCCTCAATGCGACATCGACGCCTGGCCTGGCACTCAGCGCGACGAGGCTGCTTCGAGACCGCGGCTTCGACGTCGTGTCGATCGGGAACAACCCGACGCGCCGAGACAGCACGGTGGTGATCGACCGGACGTCGCACCCGGAATGGACTCGCCTGGTGGCTGGCGCGCTCGGCCGTCCGGCCGTCGAGACCCGGCCCGACAACTCACGCTACGTGGACATCACCGTGCTGCTCGGCAGCGACTGGACGACGCCGGCCAAGACGTTCAACCCGTAGCTGGCCGCATGCGGCCGCGATGTCGGTGCCGCGGCTCTTCCGCACCGCTGCTTCCACCCCGTTGGCGCGAAGCAGACGGACGAAATCCTTGATGCGCGGCATCGGCGTCGGAACGAACGAGGCCGCCCCGCCGGGGTGAAGCGGAATGAGGTTCACGAAGGCGCGGCACAGGCGGGCCAGCGAGGCCAACTGGCGGGCATGCTCCGGCAGGTCGTTCACGCCGCCAAGCATCACATACTCGAACGTCACCCTGCGATCGAAGGAGCTGGCCGCCTCGATCACATCAGCCAATGGATACTTCGTGTTGATCGGTATGAGCTGCTGGCGCAGCTCGTCGTTCGGCGCGTGCACCGAAATGGCGAGGCGGAACTGCTCCGGTCGCTCCGACAACGCCACGATCCCCGGGAGGACGCCGACGGTCGATACGGTGATGTGCCGTGCGCCGATGCCGAATCCCATCGGGTCGTTGAGGATCGTGAGCGTGGGCGACACCGCCTTCCAGTTCATCATCGGTTCGCCCATTCCCATGAACACTATGTTTGTCGCCGCGAGCGGCTCTTCGATGAGGCGAAGCTCACGAACCTGGCCGGCGATCTCATGCACGGCGAGGTTGCGTGCGAAGCCCATCGCCCCGGTCGCGCAGAAGCTGCACTTGAGCGCGCAGCCCACCTGCGAGGAGATGCAGAGCGTCAGCCGTGCACCCTCGGGAATCGCCACGGTCTCGATCGACTCGCCATCGGCGAGCTGGAAGAGAAACTTCTGCGTGCCGTCGGCGGAGCGCTCGCGTGCAGTCACTGCGAGTCTCGGAATCGTGAACCGTTGCGAGAGCGCATCGCGAAAGGGGCGGGGCAGGTCGGTCATCGACGCGAAATCGGGCGCCGGATTGGTCCAGAGGTGGCGTGCCGCCTGCGCACCACGATACGCGGGCTCCCCCGTCTCCATGGCGAACGCGCGGAGTCTTTCCTCTGCCTGTGCCGGAACGAGGTCGAGCAGGTTCTCGCGCATCAGTGCAGTGTCGATGTCAGCGTGAATGCGTAGGTCGGCCGAAGGCCGGCTCCGGTTTCCTCGCGAGCGACGCCGACCATGTATCGCGCGCGATGAACGCCGACTCCTACCCGGAATCGCCAGTCAGCGTTCCCGTATGCGAGCAGTCTGAGAGCGCCGCCGCGAGCTTCCACCGCCTTGTACCTTCCCGCCGCGAACACGTAGTGCTCGCGCGACATCTGCTCGGTGAACGCCGCAGCGTATCCCCCTCTGACCTCGGCCAGCGTGTCCGCGCCGATCAATCGCAGGTCTCCGCCCACGCTGAATCGTGTCCTCTCCTCGGCGGCGTTCGCGGGGCGCCAGAGGAAGGTCGACGCCGCGAGCCGAAGGTCCAGCCAGGGGAGACTGTCGGCCACGAGCCCACCGTCGAAACCCACCGCTCCGCTGCTGCGGCCATCCAGCGATCCATGCCGGTAACGGACGGCTACCCCCGCCGTGAGGAACTCTGCGGTTCGCTGGGCAACGGTCGCCGACGTCAGGATCGTGTTGTACGGTATCTCTCCACCGATCGACTGGGGGTCGTCCTCCGTGCGGATCAGATCCGACACCGCGGCGCGCGCCACCGACAGTCCCACGGTGGTGTTCGGCACGAGCCTGTAGGAGGCGCCGACGAGTTGAGCGCTGACCCCCTGATCAGCAGGGCCCTCGAGACTTGCCGCGGTGATGCGCAGTCGCGCGCCGTTCCGGAGGTGGATCGTAGCCGGGTTCCACACCCCGTCGCCCGCGAGCATGGCGAGCACGGGGGCCTCCGCAACGGTGGCAAGGGGAAGCTCGAGCAGGTCGCGCCCGGGCACGCGCTGCGCTGCCCCGTCCTGCGGGACGATCATTACGAGCGCCGCCGCCGTTCGGAAGACAATGCACCGCATGGGCTTGAGCTTAGGCAGCAGCACCCGGCGGGTCAAGGCGAAGCCTTTCGACCAATGGTGCGCAACATTACATTCCGCTCATTGTCTACGCCTCCATGGACCGCCGGTGCTGCTCGCTGAGTTTCTCGACGCCAGGCGCGTCAAGGTCCCGCTTGCCAGCCGCACGAAAGAAGACGTCCTCAGGGAGTTGGTCGAGCTGGCCGTGGGCGAACGTGGCTCCGCCATTGCCGATGCCATCCTCACCTCGGTGCGCGAGCGCGAGCAGTTGCTGAGCACCGGTATCGGATCGGGCGTCGCCATCCCCCACGGCACGACACCTCACGTCGACCAGTTGATCATGGCTGCTGGCGTCGCGTCCGAGCCCATCAGCTTCGACGCTCTGGACGGCAAGCCGGTCGAGCTGTTCTTCCTCCTGATCGGCCCGGAGAGCGCCTCCGGCGCCCACGTCAAGGCACTGAGCCGAATCTCGCGGCTCCTGCGCCGTGAGGGGCTTCGGCGCGACCTGCGAACGGCGACCTCCAGCGAGGCTTTTCTTCGGGTTGTTCGAGACTCAGAGCCGGTATGACCCGATTTCGCTGGACGCCTCTTTTCGTCTGGGTCGGCGTCATCCTGACATCGACGTCGATACCCAACGTGTCCACGCCCGGTCCGGCCGGCATGGACAAGCTCGGCCACCTGCTCCTGTACGGAGTCCTCGGCATGCTCACGGTGCGCGCGCTATGGGACGCCGGTCAACCGCTCCGGACGCTGGTCACCAGCCTTGCGGCGATCGCTGTCTTTGCGGCGATCGATGAATGGCACCAGGGATTCATTCCCGGCCGGTCCACAGACTTCGCCGACTGGGTGGCTGACGTCGCCGGGGCACTGCTGGGCTCGGGAGCCATGACCGCATTCAGACTGGGACGCGCCCCGCAAACGTGACCGACCCGCGATACCTGATTACGTCACTTCGCACCCACCAGTGCGGTGCGCTCCGGACGGAACACGTCGGGCAGCGCGTGAAGCTCGCCGGGTGGGTGCATCGCTCGCGTGATCTCGGCGGCCTTCTATTCCTGGACCTGCGTGACCGCTCGGGGGTCGTCCAGGTTTCCTTCGACCCGCGCTTCACTCCCGAGGAGCACCGCAGGGTGGCTTCAGGGGTCGGGCTGGAGAGCGTGGTCGTGGTGGAAGGCGAGGTCGTGGCACGGCCGGCCGAGATGCGCAACGCCGATCTCGAGAGCGGCGATGTCGAGATTCACGCAAGCTCGATCTCTGTCCCGGGCCCGGCGGCGACACCCGCCATTCCGGTCGCCCTGGGGAAGGGTGAGAAGCTTCCCGCCGAGGAGCTGCGGCTGCGCTACCGATACCTCGATCTCCGGCGTCCCGACCTGCGCGGCAACCTCATCCTTCGACACCGGCTGCTTCAACGCACGCGCGCGCACCTGAGCGATCGCGGCTTTCTCGAGATTGAAACCCCGATCCTGACCCGGCCGACTCCGGAAGGCGCGCGGGACTATCTCGTGCCGAGCCGGGTTCATCCCGGCGAGTTCTACGCGCTGCCGCAATCGCCCCAGCTGTACAAGCAGCTCCTGATGGTTTCCGGCTTCGACCGGTACTTCCAGATCGCCCGCTGCTTTCGCGACGAGGATCTTCGGGCGGACCGGCAGCCGGAATTCACGCAGATCGACATCGAGGCGTCGTTCGTCAGCCAGGACGACATCTTCGCGCTCGGCGAGTCGATGCTCGCGGCGCTTTGGGCAGAAGCCGGCCACGAGGTCGAGACGCCGTTCCCACGGATGACGTACGCCGAGGCCTTCGAGCGCTACGGCACCGATCGTCCCGACCTCAGGTACGACCTCGAGCTGTTCGATGCGAGCGACGTGTTTCGCGGGGTGGACTTCGGCATCACACGCACCGCGCTGGACCAGGGCGGTCGCGTGCGCGGCATTCGCATTCCCGGCGCCGCCAGTTGGTCGCGCAAGCAGGTCGACGAGCTCGAGGTCCTTGCCAGGGGCGCGGGAGTAGGAGGGCTGTTGCGACTCACGCGCGTGAACGGCGCGCTGGGAGGCCAGCACGCGAAGTTTCTCGACGCGTCGGCCGCTGACCGGCTCGGTCTGGCAGAGGGCGATCTGTGCCTGCTGGCGGCGGCGCCGCACAGGATCGGGAGCGCGGCGCTCGACCGCGTCCGGCAGGAATCTGCAGCGCGCCTCGGCTTCATCCGTCCGGGGGATCACCGCTTTCTGTGGGTGACGAGCTTCCCGCTCTTCGCGCGCGAGCTCGATGGGAGCCTCGTCGCCGAGCATCATCCCTTCACCGCGCCCGACCCGCAGGACATCGACCGAATGGAGAGCGAGCCCGAGAGCGTCCGGTCACTCGCATACGACGCCGTATACAACGGGACGGAGCTCGCGAGCGGGAGCATCCGCATCAGTGACCCCGCACTGCAGCGCCGCCTGTTCGCCCGTCTCGGAATCGACGAAGAGACGGCACGAGCGCGGTTTGGATTCCTTCTCGAGGCGCTGCGCTCCGGCGCACCGCCGCACGGAGGTATCGCGTTCGGCTTCGATCGCATCGCCATGCTTCTCGCCGGTGGCACGTCGCTTCGAGACGTCATCGCATTTCCCAAGACGGCGGCAGCCCGCGCGCTGTTCGAGGGTGCTCCGGCGACGGTTCCCATCGATGATCTCGAGGCACTTCATCTGGAGCATAGAGGCACGCCGTGATCGAGGACATCGTCAGCCATCGCATCTCCACCGAAGGCGCCGATCTCCTGACGCTCTCGGGTGTCAACGACGCCAATCTCGTCGAGCTGGCGAAGCAGTGCGGCGTGAAGGTCGCGCTTCGCGGCGATACGCTCACGATCTCCGGCTCGGCCGAGGGAATCGAGCGTGCGCTTCCCGTCGCTCAGCGCATGGTCGACGCCGCGAAGCAGCGCGTTCCGCTCACTGCGGACGACGTCCTTCGTATGACCATGGAAGGAGGGCGTGAGCCCGGTGTGACGGAGGGCGAGCCGCGCTTCGTGCTGCCGGGCGTGCGCCGGATCATCCAGCCCAAGACCGCGGGGCAGGCCGAGTATCTGCGGCTGATCGCCGAAAACGACATCGTGATCGGCATCGGGCCGGCGGGAACGGGGAAGACATACCTCGCCGTCGCCGCTGCGGTGGACGCGCACACCCGCAAGCGCGTGAAGCGGATCGTGCTCGCGCGTCCCGCCGTGGAGGCCGGCGAGAGCCTCGGCTTTCTCCCCGGCGACATGCAGGCAAAGGTGGATCCGTACCTTCGCCCTCTCTACGATGCGCTCGAGGACATGATGCCGATCGAGCGCATGCAGCGCGCTCTCGAGACGCGAACGATCGAGATCGCGCCGCTGGCCTACATGCGTGGTCGCACGCTCGCCGATGCGTTCGTGATTCTCGACGAGGCGCAGAACGCGACGAACGCGCAGATGAAGATGTTCCTGACCCGGCTGGGCGTGAACTCGAAGGCCGTGATCACTGGAGACCGTACGCAGATCGATCTTCCGCGACGGGAGGAGTCGGGACTGATCCAGGTCGAGCGCATCCTTCCGGGGATCGACGGGATCGGTTTTCATTACCTGGATGAGACGGATGTCATCCGACACCGGCTCGTGCGTGATATCATCAAGGCGTACGCTGCCGATGCAGGAGGCTGAGAGCGCGTGAACGTCTGGGAACGCATAGAACAGGTCACTGCCCCGAGAGAATCGGGATTCTCCGCTCGATTTCACGGCGCGCGGATAGCGTTGGCGGTGATCCTCGCCCTGGTCACCCACGCGCTTTTTCCCGCGTCGCCTGCGGTCGACTTTCCGCTCTACGAAGTGGGATCCGTCGCGCCGGAGCAGCTCAACGCGCCCTTCGCGTTCACGATCCCCAAGGACCCGAGGGAGCTGGAGCGCGAGCGGACGGACGTCGCGAAGGTCGCCCAACCGGTGTTCACGTCGGTCCCCACGGCGGCCGACACGTCGCGCGCTCGCCTGACGCAGTTCATGGAAGCGCTTGGCGCGGCCGCCGCGAACAGCGACGTG
>JBGTMW010000060.1:0-1800 GCA_041743365.1 Gemmatimonadaceae bacterium | reverse complement strand
GGCTCGGCGGCCCAGGCCGGAGGCCCAGCCCTGACCGCGGCCATCGCTGGCGCGCTGTACTACTACCGCCGCGTGCGCCCGGACCGGCTCATGGTTACCATGGCCGTGGCGACTGGAATGGCCTGCGTCGCCGTGATGGTGGGGCGAGTGATCTTCGAGGTGCTGGACCTCGAGGTACTTGGCCTGTTCGTGATGGCTGCGTTCGTGATCCTCGAGATCGCCATCGGCGTCTCCTGGTTCCGGGGTAGTCGCGGCGCCGGACCCGCTACGGAGGGCTGACAATGGAGCTCCTCGTCTCCGACGTGCTTCGCCAGCTCCGCTCCGAGGGTCTGGTCGAGGGCGAGGCAGAAGTTGCGGTACGCCAGGCATTGCACGCATCCGACGAGGATGCGATCCCATGGTACATGCGCGTCGCCATCGGGCTCGGGGCGTGGGTGGCGACCGGATTCCTTCTGGCGACCTTCCTCGGGATCGCCGGCCTCGAGGGCGATGCCGCGCGGATCGCCGTGGGCGTGGCGCTTGTCGTCGGGGCGGTGCTCGTTCGCCGCACCGCGAAAGCCGAGGTCATGCGGCAGGCCGCGGTGGCGTCGAGCCTCGCCGGCCAGGGGCTGATTCTCGCGGGCGCCAGCGAGATGTTCCATTCGGCTGTCATGACCGGCATCCTCGGCGTCGTCACCTCCATTGTGCTCGTTTGGGCGATGCCCGACCGCGTGCACCGATTCCTCTCCACGCTCATCGGCGCGGGATCGGCGATGATCTTCGCCGCCGCGCTCGAAAGACCCGGCGCCTCCGATGCCATGACGCTCGCGATCGTGGCGCTCGCCGGGTACGTGTGGCGAGTGGGGATCCGCGAGCGCAGCGACACGACCGGCGAGATGCTCGAGCCCGTTGGATACGGGCTCATCACCGCGCTGCTCGGCATCATCATGGCAGGCGCGACATTCCGTCTTCGGGAGATCGGGCACGACGTGGGCCTCGGTCTCGGGCCGGTGACCACGATCGGGATCACCGTCGCGATGGTCATCCTGGTGCTGACGGTACTGGACGAGCATGGATCGCCGCGGGGCAGCCGGCTGATGCTCGCCGCGCTGGCTGCAACGGTAGCCCTGGGCGCCGCGACGCTGTCGACTCCGGGAATCATCGCCGGGGCAACGGTCCTCGTGCTGGGCTTCGACCGGCGCAACCGGGTCCTGATCGGCTTCGCGGCGATCTTTCTCGTGCTGTTCGGAGCGATGTACTACTACAAGCTGAGCCTCACGCTGCTCGAGAAGTCGGGCGTCCTGGTGGGGAGCGGCGCCCTGCTGCTCGCGGTGCGCTGGGATCTCGAGAGGCGCACGACCGCCGAGGGCACCGCTCGATGACGTCGTCGCGATCGGTGCTGATAGGGGTCGGGCTGCTCCTCGCGCTGGGAGTCCCGAACGTCGCGATCGTCCGGAAGGAGATGCTGCTGGCGAGCGGATCATCGATCCTGCTCGAGCTCGCGCCGGTCGATCCCCGGTCGCTCATTCAGGGCGATTACATGCGCCTCGACTACGCCATCACGCGCACGCTCGGGGGAGAGCGCGACTGGCCGCGCGACGGCCACATGGTCGTGCGCGTCGATGAGAACGGCGTCGGTCGTTTCGTTCGCCGCCACACCGACGGCGCTCCGCTGGGCGGCGACGAACGCCTCCTGCTCTACCGCCGCCGCGGCGGCCGCATCCGTGTGGGAACGGACGCGTTCCACTTCCAGGAGGGAACGGCGGCGCGCTACGAGGAAGCGCGCTACGGCGAGCTGCGAGTGGACGACGGCGGAGCGAC
>JBGTMW010000059.1:0-5607 GCA_041743365.1 Gemmatimonadaceae bacterium | reverse complement strand
ATAAATGTACGCGCTCTCCCGAAGGCGACGAAGGCCCGGACAATCCCTGTCCGGGCCTTCGTCGGTTAACGCGTGGCCGCTACGCGGACGCCGTGCCGGTCACCCGCCAATCCGCACGTTGACGACTCGGGGCGATGGGGCACCGATCGGGTGCACGTAAAGGCTGATGTAATCGCCCGCCTTGAGGCGGCCGACGGCGCTCGTCAGGTCCTCAGGCGTCCTCACCTGACGGCGAGCACCGGGGGCCAGGATCTCGATGATCACGTCCGACTGATTCTGCGGGTCGAGCAGGCCAGCGGCGGGGCCTGTTGGCGAGACCTCGGTCACCCGAAGGCCCGCGGGCGTCGACTCACCGCCCCGCGGGCCGCCACCCGGATAGGCTTGCACCGATATCCCGAGCTTCACGCTCAGTGGGCCGCCATCGCGGGTGACGCGCGTCTCGGGCCTCGGTGGAGGCGGGGTCGTACCTTCGCGCTCGGCAACCCTGATCGAGAATGTCCGGCGCTCGCCGCCGAATCGTACCACCTCGACGCGAACGGTCTCGCCCGGCTCCTTCGAACGCACCACGCGTTGAAGGGTGCTGACGCGGTCGATCGCCTGCTCATCGATCCGGACGATGACGTCACCCGGCTGAATGCCTGCGCGCTCCGCCGGGCTTCCCTCGTTCGTCAGGTTGACCACTACACCGGCGATGCTCTCGAGTCCGAGCATCCCGGCATCCTGCTCGATGACCTCGCGTACCCCCACGCCGAGCTGGCTCGCGCGAATGCGACCGTACCTGATCAGGTCGTTCATCACGTCCCGGGCGAGGCCAATGGGGATGGCGAACCCGTAGCCGCTGAAATAGCCGGTGCCACTCGCAATCGCCGTGTTGATTCCGATCACTTCGCCGCGAGCGTTGACCAGGGGACCACCCGAATTTCCGGGATTGATCGCCGCATCCGTCTGAATGAAGTCCGTGACGGAATAGCTGCTGGTGTCGCGCAGGCCGTTCGGGCTTCTACCCTTCGCGCTCACTATCCCTGCGGTCACGGTGAAGTTGAGATTCAGCGGGTTGCCGATCGCCACGACCCATTCGCCAATGCGCGCCGTATTGTCGTCTCCGAGGGCGACGACCGGGAATCCGGCGCCCTCGATCTTGAGCACCGCCACGTCGGTCTCGGGATCGTTGCCCACGATGCGTGCGCGGAAGGAGCGTCCATCGTTGAGGCGAACGGTCACACGCTCGGCCGGTGTCCGCCGGTCGGACGCAGTGACGACGTGATTGTTTGTGAGGATGTATCCGCTGTCCGACACGATGAAGCCGGAGCCACTCGACGCGAGGGGGCGGTTGCCGCGCTGCTCGGGATCGAGGAAGGGCTCGAGTCCCTCGAAGCCGGGCGGCAGGCGCGTCGGCGCGCGTCCGCGCTGCGCCACGGCGGGTGCGTCGCTCGTTGCCTCGATCGAGACGACGGCCGGCGTAACGTGTTCCGCGATCGCGACGAAGGCATCGCCTGCGTCGGAGAGCGGCTTCACCTGTTGTACCGGTGGCTTCGCACTCGTCGACCTGCCCTGTGCATGGCCGAACGGCGTGAGATCGAATCCGGCGGCGAACAGGAGCCCGCACAGAAACGCTACGACTACGGCGCCACCGAGGCGCACGCGGGAAAGCACGCGAGTCATGACATCATCTCTCTGGCTGGGATCTACCGAACTCTACACGAACGCTGCGCGAATAGTTTCCATCGTGCGCCGTTGCCGCGCACGCACTGCCACGCTGCACGATAACCAAATCGAGCATGCCCCGCGAGGCGTGTGAGCCTCGCGGGGCATGCAGGAAGACGCGGCGCGCGGGGACCTGGTCACCGCCGGAATGGAGGCAGTTTCCGGGCCCCGCGGTCAACGATTGTCGGTCACTTCTTGTCGTCGTCGACGATCTCGTAATCGGCCTCCACCACATCGTCACGCGCGCCGGTAGCCGCGCCCGCGCCGGCCGTCTCACCCCCCTCGGCGCCCGGGGCGGCGTCAGGGGCGCTCTGGGTCTGCGATTGCTGCTGGTAGAACGACTGCCCGGCCTCCTGGAACACCCGCGTCAACTCTTCCTGAGCCGACCTGATTTCGGCCATGTCATCGCCGCGCAACGACTTCCGCGCGCGCTCGACGGCGGCTTCCAGCTTCGTCTTGAGCTCCGCCGGAATCTTGTCGGACCACTCCTTCGCATTCTTCTCGACCTCGTACGTCATGCTGTCGAGGCGGTTCCGGGTGTCGATCTCCTCCCTGCGCGACTTGTCGGCGGAGGCGTTCTGCTCGGCGTCCCTGACCATCCGGTCGATCTCGGCGTCCGACAGCCCGCTCGAGGCCTCGATGCGGATCTTCTGCTCCTTGCCCGTCGCCTTGTCCTTCGCGGTGACGTGCAGGATGCCGTTCGCATCGATGTCGAAGGTCACCTCGACCTGCGGCATTCCGCGCGGAGCGGGCGGAATGCCGGTGAGCTGGAACTTGCCGATGGTCTTGTTGTACGTCGCCAGGTCGCGCTCGCCCTGGAGCACGTGAATCTCGACCGTGGTCTGGTTGTCGTCCGCGGTGGAGAAAGTCTCGCTCTTCTTGGTGGGGATCGTCGTGTTGCGCGGGATGAGCACCGTGGTGATCCCCCCCAGGGTCTCGATGCCGAGCGACAGGGGAGTGACGTCCAGGAGCAGTACGTCCTTCTGCTCGCCGGTGAGAACCGCGCCCTGAATGGCCGCGCCGATCGCGACCACTTCGTCGGGATTGACGCCCTTGTTCGGCTCCTTTCCGAAGAACTTCTTCACGATCTCCTGGATCTTCGGCATGCGCGTCGATCCGCCGACGAGGATCACCTCATCGATGTCCTTCTGCTGCAGGTTCGCGTCCTTGAGCGCCTTCTCCATCGGTGGGAGCGTGCGCTGGACCAGGTCGTCGACGAGCTGCTCGAACTTCGCGCGGCTCAGCGTATACGTGAGGTGCTTGGGGCCCGACTGGTCGGCCGTGATGAAGGGCAGGTTGATGTCGGTCGACTGTGTAGTCGACAGCTCCATCTTCGCCTTCTCGCCGGCCTCCTTCAGGCGCTGGAGGGCCATCGGATCCTTCGACAGGTCGATACCCTGGTCGCGCTTGAACTCGCCGACCAGCCAGTCGATCACGCGCTGGTCGAAGTCATCCCCGCCGAGGTGGGTATCGCCGTTGGTGGACTTCACCTCGAACTGGCGCGAGCCCTCGACATCGTACAGCTCGAGAATCGAGATGTCGTAGGTGCCGCCGCCGAGGTCGAAGACGGCGATCTTCTCGTCCTTCTTCTTGTCGAGGCCGTAGGCGAGAGCGGCGGCGGTGGGCTCGTTGATGATTCGGAGGACATCGAGCCCGGCGATCTTGCCCGCGTCCTTGGTCGCCTGGCGCTGGGAATCGTTGAAGTACGCGGGAACGGTGACGACGGCCTTCTCGACCTTGTGACCGAGATAGTCCTCCGCCGTCTGCTTCATTTTTTGCAGAATCATCGCCGAGATCTCGGGCGGCGTGTACCGCTTCCCCTGAACTTCGACCGAGGCGACGTCGTTCGCCCCGCTCACCACCTTGTAGGGCACGCGCCTGGTCTCTTCCGTCACCTCGGCGGTCTTCCGTCCCATGAAGCGCTTGATGGAAAAAACCGTATTCGTCGGGTTGGTCACGGCCTGGCGCTTGGCGATCTGCCCGACGAGACGCTCGCCGTCCTTCGTGAAGCCCACGACGGAAGGCGTGACTCGACCGCCCTCGGAGTTGGGGATGACGACCGGATCGCCGCCCTCCATTACCGATACCACCGAGTTCGTCGTACCCAGATCGAGTCCGATGACCTTGTCAGCCATTGCTACCTCGAAAGGAAAGGTTTCCGCGCGCCTTGCCCTGATGCGCCGGGACATTCGCAACGGGCAAGGGCGGGGCCGCAATGACGCGCCAATGTGGCAGGGATGTTCTGCGTTCAATCACGCTGGCAGTGCCGGGCTGGCCGAGGGCGGACCCCCGCCTCGCCACCAGTGCCACCCGGGCGCAAGTGTCAACGCGCCGTGATACCGCTTTCGGACGAGAACCCGACGCTTCGCAACCCGGTGATCACCGTGGTGCTGCTTGTCGCCCTGGTCGCCACGTGGGTATTCGTCCAGGGCGCCGGCTTCGACCTCACCACGCTCGCTGTCAGCGTCTGCGACTACGGTCTGGTTCCGGGCGAGATCACCCGGATGGCGGCGCTGGGGACAGGGGTGCAGATCGCCCCGGGACTCGCCTGCGTCATCGACGACATGCCGGTGAACCGGCTCACTCCCGTCACCTCGATGTTCCTCCACGGCAGCTGGGGCCACCTTCTGGGCAATTGCCTCTTCCTCTGGGTCTTCGGCAACAACGTCGAGGACAGCATGGGGCGTTTCCGGTTCATGGTCTTCTACCTCGTTTGCGGCGTGGCCGCGGCCGCGCTTCACGTCGTTCTGGACCCTGCTTCACCCGTACCTACCGTCGGCGCCTCCGGCGCCATATCCGGGATTCTTGGCGCGTATCTCGTGCTTTATCCGCGGGTGCGAGTGCGGATGCTCTTCTTCTTCCTCGTATTCTTTCGGGTGATTTCCATCCCCGCCTGGCTGGTGCTCCTCTGGTGGTTCCTGTGGCAGGTGGTCACCGGGCTTCCGGAGCTCAGCCGCGTCGATGCCAGCGTCTCCGGCGGCGTGGCGGTGTGGGCGCACATCGGGGGATTCATCGCGGGTGTGGTGCTGGTGAGGCTGTTCGAGGACAGCCGTCTGGTCGCGGTTCGCAACGCCGAGCGGCACCGGCTTCATCCCGGTCACCCATGAGTGCGCGGTCGGCACGAATGGGTCCGTGGCTCCGGTGAACAAAACGCGGCTTCCCTGCGCCGCTTCGTAACGCGCATCGCGTTTGCGCGGCCGAGTTCCGGCCGCGTATCTTCTTCGCCATGCTGATCGCCCGGGTCGTGGGACGTCTCGTCGCCACCGTAAAGCAGGACACTCTGTCCTCCGTGACTCTGCAGTGGATTCAGCCGATGTCCGCGGCGGGCTCGGAGGTCGGCAAGCCGCTGGTCGCTGTCGACAGCGTGGGGGTCGGGCCGGGAGAGCTGGTCTACTACATCACCTCGCGTGAAGCGGCGATGACGCTGGAGAATCCGTTCGCGGCCGTCGACGCGGGCATCGTCGGCAAGGTGGACTGGATCGACGTCGACGGGCACCGCGTGAACCCCGGCGCAGGGAGCCGCTAGCGTGTTCATGGCGCGTGTGGTCGGTGACGTCGTGTCCACTCACCGACACGAGAACCTGGGTCAGAGGAAGCTTCAGCTCGTCCGCCGCCTCGACCTCGATGGCCGCGAGGAGGGTGCGGAAGTCATCGCTCTCGATGTCATCGGTGTCGGCGTCGGAGAGCGCGTGCTCGTCGTCCAGGAAGGGGGCGCCGCTCGCGCGCTCTTCGACGACAAGCGAATTCCGGTGCAGGCGGTGATCGTCGGCGTCGTGGATCATGCGGACATCACGTGGAAGGAAGGCGACGAGTGAGCGACGGTCTGGACCGCCTGGCGGCCCGGGTTGCCCGGGAGCTCGCCATGCGTGATGTACGGTCGCCCGCGGCGGCTTCGCCCGCGTC
>JBGTMW010000058.1:0-6371 GCA_041743365.1 Gemmatimonadaceae bacterium | reverse complement strand
CGGAGCGGCGTGGACGCAGAGCAGTTCGTGGGAATGCTGGCGCTTCACCTGTACCCTGGGGGAGGCGGAGCTCGCGGTCCGGGGAGGCCGCAGTCGAAGGAGGACCCGCCCTGGGCTGTTTCCTCAGTATGAGGTGGAGATGTACTACGGTGATCGGATTCGAGTGCTGGTGGTCGACGATGAACCGTCGATCTGCCTCGCGTTGAAGATCGCGCTTTCACGCGCAGGGCACGACGTCGTTGCCGTGCACTCCGGCGAGGAAGCCCAGAATCGGATCATGACGGAGCACTTCGACGTCCTCATCGCGGACCTGCGTCTGAAGGACATGCGGGGCGACGTCGTCTACTACCTTGCCCTGGGCGCGCAGCCCCACCTGCGCCACAGCTCGGTGTTCCTCACCGGCGACATCACCGACGCGGCCGAGCGGCTGATCCAGGCGACGAGCTGTCCCCTGCTTCGCAAACCGTTCGACCTCGCCGTGATCCTGACCACGGTCAGAAAGCTCTGCCCTCGCGCGCGTCCGGCGAGCGCCTGAGCTCGTCGATCGTCATCCACAGCCGCTCCCGTGGGCTCACGACTCTCGTGATCCGGACTTCACAGGCGCCACCCGCGCAGGGTTCGCAGCGCGCTCTCCAGCGCAGACCGCTGCGTCGCGCTCCCGGCCCGCGCGAGCAGTCCTTCATAGGTCTCCATTGCGAGGGCAAGCGCCACGGGATCGTGCTCCGCCCCTGCGAGGCTGGCCGCGTTGTCGGCGAGATTCACCGCCGCCAGTTGATCATCAGGAAAGCGAGCCGTCACCTGCTCCCAGCGTCCAACGCGAGCTCTCGGATCCGATTCCGTCAAAGCCCACAGGTGCCACGCCCCACGGTTCGATGGGTCGGCAGCCATGGCGCGCGAAGCCAACTCTGCCACCACATCCGGACCGCGCCCGTGAAGCCAGTAGGCGCTCGCGAGTATCACCAGGGCGCGCGCATCGTCCGGGCGAGCGGCTACGATCCGCTCGTAGAGAGGTCCCGCGATCTCCGGGATTTCGCGATATGGCTCGGCCGCGGCGATGAGTGCGTCGATGTCGGCACCGGAGGCCAGCGCTTCGAGCCGATCGAAGAGGCGCGACGCATCGGCGTCAGCGCGATAGACATGGACGACGTCCGCGAGTGCGTCGCCGAGGGAGGGAGGAGCGGGATGCATCGAGGCAACTTACCGCTGGCGTTGGTCGTTCGCACCGGGAGCTCGTGCCGATGAGCAGCGATACGGGCGCGGCGCGCCTTCGCGTGATGCTGGTGACGGAGGATCCGGCTCTGGAGCAGCTCGTACGCGAGATTTTCGCGACGACCCTGCCTTCGGTTTCGATGGTGGTTTCCCCGCTCGCGACCGCTCCGGCGTCGGATGCTGATGCCGCGGTCGTCGACCAGGCGGTGCGCGGACTCGACGGGGTCATCGCGGTGCAGGAGCTTCGCGCGAGAGGATTCGGGGGCGGTGTGGTACTCCTCGCGGCGGACTGCAACGCAGGGCTCGAGCAGCGGCTGCTCGCGCTGGGACCGGCGCGATGCGTGAGTCGTCCCGAGATGACTGCCGCGCTGCCGGCCGCCCTCGCGGACCTGTCGGCGCGCCCCGATCTCGGCAACGACCTGGGCCCGATACAGCGCGAGCTGCGTCGCACCCAGCAGCTCATTGCGATGGGGAATGCGACATCGCGCATCCAGCACACCCTCAACAATCCGCTCACGGCGCTCCTGGCCGAGGCACAGCTTCTCGAGATGGAGGAACTGACCGACGAGCATCGGGCTGCGGTGAAGCGAATGATCGAGCTCTGCAGGCGACTGGTGGTAATGGTGCGCGGGCTCGATTCGGGTACCGGTTGAACGCACGCAGATGGTGAATGATTTGGACTCGGATGTCCCGAACCACGCGCTCGAGCAGCCACGGCATGACACGCCGCCCGACGACGAGCATGAACGCAGTCATCGGGGAACGAGGCCAACCTGTACAAGCGGGGTTGCGTCGACTGGCAAACGTTCGTCCTCGAAGGGATTGGCGGCGTCGCGGCTGGCCGGCGCGGCGTTCCGGACAAATGCGATGCGGGCAGTTGGAGATCGAGTCCCGATGCAGGGTCCCTGAAGGGGGACCACCTCGCCCGCGGCACGAAGTTCGCGGCAGCGGGGGTGAACACGCCGGTACCATCGCGGGTTGCGCGAAAGAGCGTCGGGGGACATACTGAACGCGTTGGGCGCCTCTGTCCTTCGTCGCCCGATGGAACTGCCCGCCTCTGGTGCGGCCTTCTCCCCGCCGCGAAACCGCAAATGGCAGGCGGCGACCGAGCGATCAGATTACAGTCGTGCGTCGCGAGATACGCGTGAGTAGTCCGCGCGTCGTGCGATGAAGCAGAAGCGCGGTGAACCGCGCGCGATCCCGTCTCACTGAAGAACTCCCCTCGTGAGCATTCCGCGGCTGTCTGCCGCGGCCCGCGAGCGGCATACGATCCCATCACGATCCATGGACGTGTGCGTGACTGCGCAGCAGTACGCCACGACGAAACAACCCCATTCCGACAATTGTTGCATGAATGAACGCCGCCGCCCTCATCGTCGCGGCCGTGGGCAGCGCCCATTCGGCCGGCAAAACCCCGACGCATCGCCCGATGCGAACCCGTACCGCGAGTCCTCCCCGGATGGCGGGGGTGTCGTAGATGGCGGCGACGACGGCGGGCAGCAGCCGTCGTCGGTTCCTCCGCAGGGCTCGCCGCGCGGCGAAGGCGGCAACACGCGGGGGCAGAACCAGAACCAGGGCAACAGCAACAACGGCGGCGGACGACGCGGCAACCGTCGCAACCGGGGACGACCCGGCGGAGGTCCGCGACGCGAGCACAATGCACCTTCCCAGCCAGTGGTCCTCGTGGCCGATGGCGAGGCCACCGGTTGGTTCGACTCCGGGCGCGATGGAGGCTACATTCGCCGCGCATCGGCCAGTTACCTCGCGGAGGCGGGCGACACCTTCGTTCCGACGAACCTCGTCCGGCAGTATTCGATGCGGCGGGGCGACGAGATACAGGGAACGACGGGACGCGATCAGCGCGGCAGGACGACGCTCGTCGAAGTGCAGAAGATCAACGGTTTCGAGCCGGATCTCGCCGCGCGACGCCCCGACTTCAGCTCCCTCACGGCGTCGTATCCCGAGCGAAAGCTGGTCCTCGAGACGGGGAAGCCCGCAAAGGGAGGCCCGGAGCTCACCCGCCGTGCAATCGACCTGATCGCTCCGGTCGGGTATGGCCAGCGTGCGCTCATCGTGGCGCCCGCACGCGCCGGCAAGACGATGTTGTTGCAGGCAATCGTCGAAGGTGTGGCGATCAACCACCCCGAGGCCGCGCTCCTCGTCCTCCTCGTGGACGAGCGGCCCGAGGAAGTCAGCGAGATGATCACCTGGGGGTACGGTGAAGTCGTCGCATCGAGCTTCGACCAGCCGGCCGAGCGGCACGTGGACGTCGCGGATATGGTGCTCGAGCGCGCACGACGCCTCGTCGAGCTGGGGCGCGATGTGGTGATCGTGCTCGACTCCATCACGCGACTCGCCCGCGCGCACAACACCGCCGAGCGAGGCACCGGGCGTACGCTGAGCGGTGGCCTCGATGCGACCGCGATGGCCAAGCCGAAGGCGTTCTTCGGCTCGGCACGGTCGGTCGCACCGGCGCACGGCGGCGGCTCGCTGACCATCATTGCCACTGCGCTCGTCGAGACCGGCTCCAGGATGGACGACGTGATCTTCGAGGAGTTCAAGGGCACCGGCAACTCCGAGATAAAGCTCGACCGAAGCCTGGCCGAGAAGCGCATCTACCCTGCGATCGACATCGCGACCAGCGGGACCCGGCGCGAGGAGAAGCTGTTCCGACCCGACCAGCTGGACGCCGTCTTCACCCTTCGCCGCGGACTTCAGCAGATGCCGCCGTCATCGGCGATGGAGTGGCTGATCAAGCGCATCGGCGCCACAACCAACAACGACGCGCTCCTGGCAGGGCTGTAGGCCGGCACAACTCGCCGGTCCCCGGGGGGGTGATCCGTCCCGGTCATGTCGACCTGTTGTTCGGGGCCCCTCCGGCGCAGAACCCCGGAACGGCGCCCCTGCCGTCTGGCCTTCCGTTTGCTATCTCATGTCTCATGAGGCGATGGAGTCCAGGTATCACCGGGACGGGGCTGGCATTGATGCTGGCTGCCGCCCCGGTCTTTGCGCAGTCGGGCACCGGCCAGCGCATCCGGCCGGAGGTGAAAAAGCTCGTCATCCGCGGAGTCGATTCCGTCGATGAGGACGAGCTGCGCCGGAGCATCGCGACCGAGGAGTCGCACTGCAAGTCGCTCCTCTTCAAGCCGTTCTGCCTCGTAACAAAATCGCGTTACGTGTACGAGCGGGAATACCTCTCCCGCACCGAGCTGGCTCGGGACCTCTTCCGGATCAAGGTCTTCTACTTCCAGCGGGGATGGCGGCTGACCGAGGTCGACTCGACGGTCACCCCCAACGACGACGGAGTTACCGTGGTCCTCCAGGTGGTCGAAGGCTCGCCGACGATAGTCTCGACCATAACCGTCCGCCGCCCCGAGGACATCCTCGACGATGAGCGCACGAGGCGCCTCATGCAGCTCCGCGCCGGACAGCCGCTCAACCTGCTCCTGCTCGACAGCAGCCGGGTCCGGATCGCGAACGCCCTCTGGGATCGCGGCTATGCCGACGCGATCATCCATGCGGATTCGATAGTCGTCTCCGATGATCGTCTCTCGGCGAACGTGGTGGTTTCCGTCGATCCGCGCTACCAGTCGCACATCGGCGAGATCCGCGTTGCGGGAAACCGGAAGATCGGCGAGCAGACGATCCGGAACTCGCTCTACTTCAAGGAGGGCGACCTCTATCGCCGCGACCAGATCGTCCGGACCCAGCGGGCGCTTTACGAGTCGGGACTGTTCAAGCGCGCACACATAGTCGTGCCGCCACAGGGCGACTCGACGAAGCTCATCGAGATCAGCGTCACCGAGGCGCCGCTGCGAGGCGCAAGGCTGAGCGCCGGCTTCAACACCGCCGACTTCGTGCAGGTCGAGGGGCAGTACACGAACCGGAACTGGTCCGGTGGCGCCCGGCGGCTGGCCCTGAATCTCGCGATCGGAAACCTGTTTGCGTCGGGACTCAACGATGCGCTGATATTCCGCGACGTGTTCGGAGACATCAACGGCGACCGGTCTCCCTACACGAAGCCCACGTGGCGCGCCAGCGCCGAGGTTCGGCAGCCCTGGTTCAGGTCGCCGCGCAACGAGCTTGCGCTCAGCGCCTTCGCGTCCCGGCGCAGCTCCCCCGGAATCTTCGTCGACAACACGATCGGCTCCCAGGCGACGTTCACGCGTGAAGTCGCGCCTCGGGCACCAGCGAGCCTGACGTATCGATTCGAGCTCACGAGCGTGGATGCCAGCGACGTCTACTTCTGCGTGAATTACGGCGTGTGCGACATCCCCACGATCAGCGCGCTCCAGCGCGAGCAGCGTCTCTCGCCGCTGGCCCTCACGGGTTCGGTGAATCGCACCAACAGCGCGATCGACCCGACCGTCGGCTACATCGCACGTGCGGACTTCGAGCATGCATCGCAGTTCACCATCTCCGACTACCGCTACAACCGCGCGACCGCCGATGCGGCTGTCTATCGCACTATCGGAAGGGGGATGGTGCTGGCTTCGCACGGGCGCCTGGGCTGGGTGCAGTCGCTCGGGGGAGCGGCACACTCCGCGGCACCCGGCCCCGAGGCCAACCTGCTCCATCCGCGAAAGCGATTCTACGCTGGGGGCTCCCAGTCGGTGCGTGGCTTCCAGGAAGGCCAGCTCGGTCCGCGGATTCTCACGATTCCGCCGGCGGAGCTCACCTTGCGGGGGTGTGTTCTCTCGGTGCCGCCAAGCGCCATCTGCCCGGCCGGCGTCGTCAACGACACCACTCTTGGAGACGACAAATTCACGCCGCGGCCACTCGGCGGCAACACGATCGCGGAGGCGAGCGTCGAGCTGCGCTTTCCCGTCTGGAAGAAAATCGGCGGCGCGGTGTTCGTGGATGGCGCAATTCTCGGCGGAGGCACCTTCCGCGACATCACCAGTGGCACCGGCGCCATCACGCCGGGGATCGGAGTTCGCTACTACTCGCCGGTTGGACCGATTCGCGTCGATCTGGGGTTCAATCCCTTCCTCTCGGAGGATCTCCCGGTCCTGACGCAAGTCAACGACGGCGAGAACAGCGAGATCGTACGCGTCCAGGCGCGGCAGGCCGATGGAACCCTTCGCGATGTACGGCGGATCTACGCCCCGGCGAAGAATCGCGGCGGGTTCCGCGGTTTTCTGAACCAGCTCACACTTCAC
>JBGTMW010000057.1:0-1600 GCA_041743365.1 Gemmatimonadaceae bacterium | reverse complement strand
CGATGCGCGGCATCGATGTCGCCTACTTCATGATTCACTCGATGGGGTCCGCCGGATCCTTCGAGGAAGCCGACAGACAGGCCGCGATGAATTTCGGCCAGGCCGCAGGCGCGGCCGGCGTCCGCCGCATCATCTACCTCGGAGCACTGGGCAGCGAGGACGAGGCGCTCTCCCCCCACCTTCGCAGCCGGCAGGAGGTCGGACAGATTCTGCGCCGATCGGGCGTTCCGGTCATCGAGTTCCGGGCCTCGATCGTGATCGGTGCAGGCAGCCTCTCGTTCGAGATGATCCGCTCGCTCGTGAAGAGGCTGCCGATAATGATCACACCCAGGTGGGTCAAGGTCATCGCGCAGCCGATCGCGATCGACGACCTGCTGGAATATCTCGTCGCGGCGCTTCGACTATCCGATGCGGAATGCAGGGTATACGAGATCGGCGGCGCCGACCAGGTATCGTATGCGGACATCATGCGCGTCTATGCGCGACAGCAGGGACGGCGGCTCCGAATGATCCCCGTGCCCGTCCTGACACCATACCTCTCCAGTCTCTGGCTCGGGCTGGTAACCCCCGTGTATGCGCGAATCGGGCGCAAGCTCATCGAGAGCATCGTGCATCCCACCGTCGTCCGGGACGACGCCGCTCTCGCCACCTTCTCCGTTCGTCCGATCGGAGTCGACGAAGCGGTTCGCCGCGCCATCGCCAGCGAAGAAACCCGCGCGACTCCGACCCGCTGGTCCGACGCGGTATCATCCTCGGGCACGTTGCCGTCGTGGAGCGACGCGCAGTTCGGCTCGCGGCTTGGCGACTCGCGCACGATCACCGTTGCGGCGTTGCCCGAAGTCGCGTTCCGCTCGATCGAGAGCATCGGTGGCGACAGGGGATGGTACGCCTTCAACTTTCTCTGGCGACTGCGCGGCTTCATCGATCTGCTGGTCGGCGGTGTAGGAATGCGGCGCGGACGCGCGTCCGCCACGACGCTTCGCGCAGGCGACACCGTGGATTTCTGGCGCGTCGAGGCTGTGGAGCCGAATCGCCGCCTGCGGCTCGCCGCGGAGATGAAGCTCCCCGGTCGCGCGTGGCTGGAGTTCGAGGTCACGGGCGCGGGCTCATCATCATCGACGATTCGCCAGACCGCGGTATTCGACCCGGTCGGACTTGCCGGAAGAGCCTACTGGTACGCGCTGTATCCGCTGCACCAGCTCGTGTTCAAGGGGATGCTGCGGGGAATCGCGCGCGCGGCGGCTCGCGAGGGCAGCCGGGAGCTTTCACCATCGGGCTGATACTTGCGGATGTCAGTTGACGACGGATTCCTGTCCGCGACAGCAGCCGGTGGCTGAAAGCTTCAGCACCTGGCTTCAAGCTGAAAATGTCGGGACGTCTACGATGTGAGGGAAGGGGCTCGCATCCCCGGGTTCATCGCTGGGAAGTCTGGATGATCGCTGTGGTCCGGAGGGAAGGATCCCGCATCACGAGGCGCGGTGCACGCAGGGTCAGGAGGGCTCGGGCACCGGCCGCAACCTTTCCCAGAGGGCTCGTGTAGGCTCGCACCCGAAGGTTGTCGTAGGCGTTTGCCCGGATGCGGCCGTGAATGCCCGCGTAT
>JBGTMW010000056.1:0-3151 GCA_041743365.1 Gemmatimonadaceae bacterium | reverse complement strand
GCCAGCCGCCGGCCACTCTCGCGCGCGATGAGCGCCCGCAGACCCTCATGGACGACGGCGGTTTTTTCGGCCAACCCGGTCAGCGCCCGCGCCTCCGCCAGCAAGGCCTCGTCGAGAATCATCGTAGTGCGCATATGCATACCAGTATCAAGTGTGATGCATACTACGGTCAAGGAGACCCCGTGCCGCGCAAGCGGACCGGCATCCGTCGGCGCTGCGGTTCATCACTGAGGCGCTGGCCGCGTTCACCCACTTTCACGCCGCGCAGTGCCCTTCGCGACCGAATCCTTGAATCGATCGCAAGCGCGGCTGCACCCGCGCCGGCCTCGACCCGACGAACCGAGCGAGTTGCGACATGGCACCGCTGGGTGCAATCTGGGCGACTGCCGACGTCGTAGGAAAACGTCTCTCCGTCTAACGGGCGTTCATGAGGGAATCGATCGGACCGACTCCCATCGCCGGAACAACGTGACCTGTGAACCCTTCGATGAAGACCGGGCAGTACCAATCCTGACTCTCGTCGATTGGAATTGGCTGTGGTTGGAAAACCTCGATTCTCACTCGGCGGCGCCGCCCCTTCGATCCCTGACCGTCCAGGTGTCAGCAGCTATCGGAGCGGAGATGGAGCCTCTGACGTCGAAAGCGTGCTGAGAAGGTTGTGAACGGATCTTTGCGGGGCACGCCACAGGATACGTCACAGCGGCAGGTTTGGCGTCCCCAGCGGGATTCGCACTGAGTGGACAACCCTTTGATGGTTGGCGGCTCAGTGGCGCCCTTCCATGCGCCGCCTGAGAGCGGCCCGTCATCACCGGCTGATCGATCAATCAATCTGCGCCGATTTGCCAGCCACAAACTGCGAAGGTCGATTCCGGCGGCGAACTACCATCCCCACCGGATACCAAATGCCGCGAGCGCCAGCACTAGGAACGTCACAGTGAACGTGGCTATGGCCGTCAGCAGTAGGAGCCCGCGGTAGATGACCAGCCAGACGTTGACGATGACCGCCGGAACTTCGATGAGCCAGAACCAAGTGGGAGAGCCGGAGTGAGTCGCAGCCGAGCCGCTCACTACGAATGGACGCTGCTGCGGCTCATCGCCAAGATGGAGCGCGACTCGCTATGGAGCTGCCCGAGGCTCAGAAGTATCTGGAGAACACGCGCGGGCAGCTTCGAGGCGTTTCGCGCGGCAACTGAGCTCGGAGCGAGGTCTGGGAAGTGGTGTGACGGCGCGCGCTCGCAAACGTCAGCGCGGCTCCCCACCGTCAGGTCCGAGCAACACGCGACGCTGGTCATGGACTCACCGGCACGCGTCGGCGGAGCTCGTCGAAGAAATTGAGGATGAAGATGAACGATTGCTCCGGGCCGGCCGAAGCGCTCGACGTCGGCACACTTACCGCGACGCGTTTCCCGTCCGGACTCGGATCGAAGCCGCCGGTCGTGCGCACGTTTGCCGACCAGAGACGCGCCTTCTCAGCCACGAACGACTCGCCGCGTGCGTCGTAGCCAACTGCCATGATCTGGTTGCCGACGAGATACAACAGGTTCCGGCCATCCGGCGACCACCGGGGCGACGTGCCACCGTTGTTCGAGATCACCCATCGGCGGGTACCCGCCGCACCGTCTGCGGTGATGGCGCGAACGTAGATCTCGAACCGTCCCGACTCGTTTGAGGCGTAGGCCAGCCAGCGGCCGTCGGGAGAAAACGTCGCGTCCACGTCGACGGACTTCGTCGTCAGAAAGCGCACCGGCGTGCCCGCCTTCAGTCCGCTGCTGTCCTGTTCGAGTGGGACGGTCCAAATCTGTGGATTCGCGTCGGGGTGGAAGTACGCGAGCCGCTTGCCGTCGCGCGTAACGGCAGTCGGCAGCTGAACCCCCTTCGTCGGCAGCAACGGCTGCGGCGACCCGGCGCCATCCGCGCGCGCCGACAGGATGCCGCTGCCAAGCAATCCGAAGATCACGTACTCGCCGTCAGGGGTCCACACTGGGTTGGCGGCCCGAACGCCGCCGAAGGTGAGACGGATCATGGCATCGCGCGCGGGCTCGTACACCCAGATGTCGTAGTTGACGCCGTCCTTCACGGTGATCGCGATGCGCGTGCCATCGGGCGACAGGCGCGGCGTCTCGTACTCCCCGACACGGGTGAGGAGCGGCGCCGATTTCCCAGTCGAGTCCACCCACTGCACCGTTGAGGCGGCTCGCTCGCCTGGGTAACGGCGGTAGACCAGCGTGCCCGTGCGCGAGACGTCGTACTGCGCGCCGCTGGCGACCGTGTCGAATGCGACGTCGTCCAGCACTCGCACGGGCGTCCCGCGGGCTTCGAGCCGCTCGAGGTTGAAGGGCAACGCGAACATGGTCGCTCGATTCGTAAAGACGAGATGACCGCTCTCTCTAGGTAGCGCGGAGACCCGCCTCCGCGGACAACGGTCTTGCGTTGGCGATCGGCCAGTGACGCCACGTCGATCGCGTAAGGGCCCTGTGCTGCGGACCTCGTCACCACCTCCATCAGAATGTGCTTACCGCCCGGCAAGACTCGCGGGTGCGTATGAAACCACTCGCCGTTGGCCAACTCGAGCAGTGAGGTCATCGCGCCCGCCGGAGAAATCCGTAGCACGCTCGAGGCCGCGTCACCTGCCCCGACGATCAAGTCGCCGGCTTCGGTCCAATCGCCGCCGCCCATGGCCGGCAGGTCGGCCAGCTTCGTCGCCCCGCCACTCTCGACGGGCACCTTGAATAAGGCGCCAGCGTTCCAAAAGCCGACCCACTGGCCGTCACGCGAGAAGAATGGCTGGCTCGCGCCCTCGGTACCGGCCAATTCGCTGAATTCGGCCTGATCTAGCCTTCGCGTGAGCAGTTTGGACGGTCCGCCGCGAACGCTGCCCACATACACGAGACGCGTACCGTCCGGCGAGATCACCACGCTGCTGAAGGTTGGAGCTGAGAGCGGCGGCAACACCACGTCGGTTCCGGCGTCGACTTGGAAGCGCATCGGTTCACGGAGCGGTGGCGACGGTTCGGTACGCCAGGGAGCCCAGAGCGCGATGGCCGTGGCGATCGCCAGCAGGCCCGCTGCGATCCATCCGAGCGCACCGCCTCGAGCGGGCACCGGCACCGTCGGCGCGGCCTCCAGGAGTTTCCACGCGTCCCCGATGTCG
>JBGTMW010000055.1:0-4958 GCA_041743365.1 Gemmatimonadaceae bacterium | reverse complement strand
GATCAACACCAGGATCAACAACGATGGAAGAACGATTCAGCGGATGAACCGGATCAGGCGGATGAACCCCGCCCGGCATGAGAACAACAGCGCGATGCCCGACTGGAGCGATGATGGTGGACTCAGGTCGGACCAGATCCGCATGATCCGTTGAAATCCGTTCAATCGTTCTTCCATCGTCGTTGCGGTTGCCGTTGCCGGTGGCTTCGTGGCCGACTGCTATCCGGATCTCGCAATCAGGTCACTAGTGCGCCGCCACGGTGCGATCGCTCGCCCATTCACGGAGTGCCCCCAGGCGCTCCGACATCGTGCGTGAAAGTGGCCGCGTCTGGGAGATTTCCGCCAGCAGCATGGGGGTCGTGAGCGGCGAGCTGCCCGCAAACGCCGTGTAGAGACCCGACACGACGCACTGCTCTATCTCCGCGCCGCTGAACCCGTCGGTGGCTTCCGCGAGAACCTTCAGGTCGTGCTTCGCGGGATCCTGCTTCCGCTTCCGCAGATGGATCGTGAAGATGTCGGATCGCGTGCGGGCGAGGGGAAGGTCCACGAAGAAGATCTCGTCGAAGCGGCCCTTTCGGATGAACTCGGGCGGGAGCTTCGAGACATCGTTGGAGGTGGCCAGAACGAACACATCGCCGGCGCGATCCTGGAGCCAGGACAGGAACGTCCCGAACACCCGCCGCGAGACTCCGCCATCCTCCTCGCCCCCGCCTGAGGCGAACGCCTTCTCCATCTCATCGATCCAGAGGACGATGGGCGCGAGCCGCTCCGCCATCTGCATCGCACGCTTGAAGTTCTTCTCGCTGTCGCCGACGTACTTGTCGTACAGGTTGGCCGGGTCGAGCTTGAGCAGCGGCAAGCCCCATTCGTGCGCCACCGCCTTTGCGCACAGGCTCTTCCCGCAGCCGGGAACGCCGAGCAGGAGTGCCCCCTTGGGAAATGAGAGGCCGAACTCCTCGGCGCGCTTCGGATCGGTCACCACGAGACGCCGTTGCCCCAGCCATCGCTTGAGGCCGTCCATCCCTCCCACCTCGGACATGCCATCGCGCGCGGGATGGAACTCGAGCAGCCCTTCCTGCTCCACCGCCTGGCGCTTGGCGACGATCACCCGTTCCACATCGTTGGCCCGGAGCGCGCCGTCGTCGATCATGAGCTTCGTGAGGATCTTCTCGGCCTCGATGAGGGTCAGGCCGGAGAGATTGTTCAGCAGGCGGACACGGTCCACCTGGGAGATCTCGACCTTGAGCGGTATTCGCGCCGACTGGTCACGCGTCACGCGCTCGAGCAGGGCGCGAAAGTCCTCGTATGTGGGGCCGGGAATGCTCAGGGTCGTCGCGTACGGCCTGAGGGCGTCGGGAAGCCGGATGTCGTGACCGGTCAGGAAGAGTGCACCCCGCCGCGTCGAGAAGCCGGAGACTAGATCGAGGACGTGGCTGACGACGAGCGGCTCGGAGAGATGCTGGCCCAGCTCCCTGAAGTGGTAGCAGCCTGCTCCCTCGAGCTCCGCGGCCCGAAGCGCCTTGTGGGGCTCCGCGGTACCGTCGATGATGGGGTCGCCACCCTCCCCCCCGCGGCGCAGCCCCTTCGAGCGAGTCCACCCGAAGAAATGCAGCGAGAGGTTCGACGCGATCCTGCGCACCAGCCCTTCGGCTCGCTCCGGCTCGATCGTGTCGAGCACGATCAGTGCGTAGCGGGCACGGACGAGCAGCTCTAGGGTGGAGACCGTATCGGTTGCAGGCATGGTCATTGGGGGTTGGAGCCTCGTACATGGTCAGGACGACTTCCCTGCCCGCCCCTTCACGCCGACCTTTCAGCGAGACTCCGCCGCTGATTACTGATCGCCGACGACTGCCCACACCGTTTCCGCCCACGTCCCTGAATGACCCACGTTCCCCTCCCTGAGCTGAAGAACGTCGCCGAGCGACAGGCGCGCCTGACCCGCATGAAGCGGATCGCGACCGGCCTGTTCGTGTTCGTCACCGTCATCTTCATCGTCACGCGGCTCCTGGAGGCGCGGTACCCGTGGTTGGGCGCGATCCGCGCGATGTCCGAGGCCGCCATGGTCGGGGCTCTCGCCGACTGGTTCGCGGTCACTGCGCTCTTCCGCCACCCGCTCGGCATACCGATTCCGCACACGGCCATCGTGCCGAACCGCAAGGACCGGATCGGAGAGAGCCTCGGCGGATTCGTCCAGAACAACTTTCTGTCGCGCGATCTCATTGGCGCGAAGCTGCGGCAGCTCAACGTGTCGCGCCGGCTGGCCGAGTGGATGCGGGAGCCCGCCAACGCCAGGAAGATCTCGATGCATGCGTCCAGGGCACTTGCCGGGACGGTTCAGGTGCTCCGCGACGAGGATGTCCAGGACGTTCTCGATCGAAGCGTCATCGCGCGGATTCGGGCGACGCGTGTCGCGCCCGTGGTCGGTAACGCGCTCTCGCTGATCACGGCGTCGAACCGGCACCAGGAGCTGTTCGACGAGGCGCTCAAGCTCCTGGACCGGGTGGTGGACCAGAACGATGAGATCATCCGCGACCGCATCCGGAAGGAGAGTCCCTGGTGGCTCCCCGAGATCGTGGATGACAAGATCCACGACAAGGTCGTGACGGCGATCGAGAACCTGCTGCACGCCGTGAGCACCGATCCGAGCCATCCTCTTCGTGCGCGCTTCGACGCCGCCGTCGATCGCTTCGTCGAGCGGCTGAAGACATCACCGGAGGTCATCGCCAAGGGGGAGGAGCTCAAGGAAGAGCTGCTCGCTCACCCGAGCGTTCGCCAGTTCTCGGCTGCGGTCTGGACCGATGCGAAGGAGGCGATAGTCCGTTACAGCGAGCGCCCGATGGACGAAGAGACTCGTCCGGTCGAGCGCGGAGTGGTTTCGCTGGGCGAGACGATGCTGGAAGATCCGGAGCTGCTGGCCAAGATCGATGGCTGGATCCTCGACGCGACCCTCTACGTCGTGGAGCAGTACCGGACGGAGGTGGGCCAGTTCATCGCCGACACCGTGCGAGCCTGGGATCCGGAAGATACTTCACGAAAGATCGAGCTGGCCGTCGGCCGTGACCTTCAGTTCATCCGGATCAACGGGACGATCATGGGGGCGCTCGTGGGACTACTGCTCTATCTGGTCGGACGCGTCCTCTGACGTCGTGTCGCGAGGCGCGACGATCTTCGTGGTGTCCGCGGGCGGCGGCGCGCATTCGTACGCCACGATGTATGTGCTGCTTTCCGACGTTCCGCCACCCGGCACCGGTGTACATGGGCCGGCTGTCGCAGCAGTCGCATAGTTTGCGGTAGCAGTGGCGGTAGCGGTGGACAGCGACGGCGCTTCGTTGCTCGACGGACCGATCGGATCGGCGACGCATGCGGAGAGCGCAGCGGCGAAAACGACGACGACCGCGCAACGGACTTCCTTCGTATGATTCAAGCGATTCCCTCGAGGATTCGACGAACCGGTGCGTGGGTCACCGGTGCGGCGCGATCTGCCGCGTGGCGGGCGTAGAGTGGGCGTAGAGTATGGGAAGACCGACGACGCGTCATCCTGTCCTGACTACGCCGAATATGGGTGTAACGCTGGCCTCGGCAAGACCCCCCTCACGGGACCCCCTCGAGCCGGCGCAGCCACATGTTCCTGAAACGGACGGGATGGCCGTGGTCCTGGAGGGTGATCGGCAGCTCGTCGGGGTGCGCCTCATAGGGCGGTCGTTCGTAATGGCCCGTGGGACCCGTGAGCTCCACTGCATCCTGGATCAGCACCCCGTTGTGAATCACCGTCATCCGCGCCGGGCGCTCCAGCCTTCCCTGGGCGTCGAACCGCGGACGACGGAAGACGATGTCGTACGTCTGCCACTGGCCGGGCGGCCGATTTGCGTTCACCAGAGGCGGATACTGGCCGTAGATCGCGCCGGATTGGCCGTCGGCGTAAGTGTCGTTTCGGTACGAGTCCAGCACCTGCACTTCGTACCGGCCCATGAGGAACACCCCGCTGTTGCCACGATCCTGACCCGACCGCGCTGGAGGATCGGGAGCCATCCACTCGATGTGAAGCTGGATGTCCCCGTAGCTGCCCGCCGTGGCGACTCCTCCCGACCCGGGAACCACCTGCATGGCGCCCCCCACCACCCTCCATGGCGCCGGATTGTTCGCAGCCGACTCGGATCGCCACCCTTCGAGCGACCGGCCATCGAAGAGCACGATCGCGTCCGAGGGGGCCGGCAGTGGAGCCGTGTACGGTCCCGGATCGACGACGCGCGGCTTGAGGCGGTCGACGGAATGGATCGGCCAATCCTTCGACGGCTGCGCACCGGCGGCATCGGCACTCATTGTGGCTCCGGCCGCGAGGAGGATCGAAAGCGCCTGACCGGTGGAGAAACGCATTGGGAAACCCTCCGGGATTCCGTCAGGACCAGCTGAGATCCTGTTTGGAGAGTGGCAGCGACCGCACCCGCTTCCCGGTCGCAGCGAAGATCGCGTTGCACAGCGCCGGGATGGCCGGCGGAAGCATTGGCTCCCCGAGCCCGGTCGGCGGGAAGTCGGTATTCCTGAAGTGCACCTCTACCGGCGGCGACTGCGTGAGTCGAATCAGCGGGAAGCTGTTGAAGTTGGTCTGCATGGCGCGACCTCTCTCGATGACGATCTCCTGTCCCAGAGCCTCGGAAAGACCGTCGAGGACGCCGCCCTGCACGTTGTTCTCCGCGTTCATCGGGTTGATGATCTGATTCCCGACATCGCCCGCCGCCCAGACCTTGTCCACCTTGACCACGCCCTCCCGGCTCACCGTCGCCTGGACAACTTCGGCGAAGTAGCCGCGATGGCTGTAATGGAACGCGATTCCCATCCCGGTACCCCGCGGAAGCCGCGAGCGACGCGCCCATCCGGCCTTTTCCGCGGCGAGCTCCAGTACCCCTCGCGCACGCGCGGGATCGAAGCCCGGCGGCCCAGCGCCACCGGCGCCTCCGCGC
>JBGTMW010000054.1:0-7133 GCA_041743365.1 Gemmatimonadaceae bacterium | reverse complement strand
CGCGGTCTGCTCGACGCGCGCAATGGTGCGCCGCCGGAGGGAATTCTCCGCCGCCGCAAGCGACCGCTCGATTCGCGCGATCGCCGGCAGGATCCTCTCATCCGAGGTTCGCTCCGCGGCCTCGGATCGGTTCGCCAGCGCGTCCTCGTACTCCACCGGTGCGTGCTGCGCGACCTCCTGCACGGCCACCCGAACGTTGCGGGCTGCGCTGTCGAGCTGATACCGCGACAGCGAGTCGGCCAGCGCGGCGAGAGTGTCGATCTCCGCCGACATCTTGTCCCGCGTCGTGTCGCTCGGGAAGAACAGCAGGGCCGTCTCCGCCTGGCGCAGATCGTCCGTGCCCGATCGCACGCGCCCAAGCAGCAGCGATGCCGCGAATTCGTTGTCCCGCAGCGCGATGTTCTCATCCTGGAGCCGCTCGAGCGCGTTGAGCGCAACGAGAAGTGGGAGAATCAGGATGACGGCGACGGCGAGGAAGCCGAGGCCGAGTCGCGTGCGGATCGTCATCTCAGAAGATCACCGTCGCGAGGACGAAGTTCGTGCGCCGGGCCGGCCCGGGGTAGGGAATCGTCGTCGGCGTCCGGTCGTCGCGAAGGTCGTAGATGAACAGCCCCACGCTGCCAAACAGCGTCGCCTGCCCGCCGAAGATGCCCAACTGGGCACGTCGATCCTCGGCGATGGCCCGCTGGTACAGCCGCTCGGCGCCCTCGTCGCCGTAGCGGTTGCGGTGATGATCGCACCGCATAGGCGTGGCGATGCAGATCGCGCGAAGCTCGCTGTATGCCTTTTCGGCTCGCGTGCTGTGCTCGAGGGCGTAGAGACCCAGGCCCCCGGCAATGCCAAGGAGGCTCCACTTGGCGAGCTTGATCACGGGGGGCCCCTTGCGGGGGGTCGGCGTCGCGCTCTGCTGGGCCTCCAGCGGGCCGGCCAGAAGCGCGAGAAGCAGCAGTAATCCCAGGCAGGAATATTTCATCTGAAGCTCACGACATCGCCGAGTACGGGTGCGACCAGGATCTGTCCGTTCTGGACGATCGCCGGGTGCCGCAGCTCACCGCCGACGCCAAGGGTCCATCTGCGGGTGGGACCCGAGCGTTCCTGGAAGAGGAGGTCTCCAGCGACTGTTGCAACGAGCACGCCGTCACGGACAATGGTGGGAGCGGTTCGGGTCCGGCAGGGGAGCGGGAGGACGCCGGCAGCTGTCGGAGCTTCGACAGGAATCTGCCACAGTTCGCACGCATTTGTGAGGGCGAACACAGTATCGCCGTGAACCAGCGGGGCGCCCGGGACCGGATTGCGGGTATCGACGCGCCACTCGACGCTCCCGGCGGGCAGCTTCAGGGCGAACACGGATCCCTGGGGGGACGCCGCGACCACGAGGCTGTCTGCGATCATGGCCATTGGCGAGATGACGCCGGCCGGAATCGCCACGCGCGAGCGAAGGCGGCCTCCCTCGAGATCGAACACGAAGAGCGAGTCGGTGAGCGAGGGTACGGCGATGAAGCTCCGCGTCAGCAGCGGTCCCGCGCGTGACGGCCCGGCGAGGCGTGACCACCTGGTCTCGCCCGTGCCGATGTCGATTGCGAGCAGCACGCCGGTATGCGTGACCGCGTGGAGGAGACTGTCGCGAAGAACCATTGGCGACGCGACGGTGCCCGTCTGCGCCTGCCATCGCCGCTTGCCGGTGTAGAGATCGATCGCGGTGATCACCCCGTCTCCCGTCTCGGTCGCGACGTACACGACGCCTCCGCCCATGACGGGGCCGACCCCATACGCTGCGGCGCCGCGGAAGCGCCAGAAAAGCTCCCCCGACCGTGTGTCGATCGCGTATATCCATCGGTCGACCGAGCCGATGACGGTGACGCGCTCGCCGACGGCCGGTGCTCCGGTGACTCCACGGCCCACCGGGGCTGACCATGCAAGCTCCGGAATGGAGTCGAGGCGCTCGAGCTCCGCGGGTGTTCTCGTTGGTGTTCCGAGATACTCTCGCGATTCGTTGACGCCGGCGCGGGGAACGTCGCGGAAGGTCACCGCGCATGCCGCGAGCAGGAGCGCGAGTGCGGCGTTGACAGTCCTCGACGGCATCTCTAGCTTGCCGCGCCACTGCTGTAACCTTCGATATGCCAATGCAAATCCCCAACGTTCAGATTGCCGGGCTACGCGACCATGCCGGCGCGATTGTGACGGTCCGCGGCTGGGTGACTCACCTGCGGTCGTCGGGCAAAGTTGCCTTCGTCGTAGTGCGCGACGGAAGTGGCACGATGCAGGCCGTGGTCGTTCGTTCCGCGGTTCCAGCGGAGAGCTGGGAGTGCTTCGCTACCCTGACGATCGAGAGCTCGGTCACCGTCACCGGCGAGGTACGCACCGATGCGCGGGCCCCCGGAGGGTTCGAGCTCTCCGTCTCGAATCTCGCCGTCATCGGTCCGAGCCCGCTGGATTATCCGATCCAGCCCAAGGAGCACGGCGTCGACTTCCTTCTCGATCACCGGCACCTCTGGCTTCGAAGCCCGCGTCAGCGGGCCATCGCGCGCGTGCGGCACGAGATCGAGCAGGCGATCCGCGACTTCTTCTACGATCGCGACTTCATTCTCGTCGACACGCCCATCCTCACCGCCGCCATCGGCGAGCGCAGTGGCCTGTTCGCCACCGAGTACTTCGACGAGGGTAACGCCTACCTGGCCCAGACGGGCCAGCTCTACGGAGAGGCGGCCGCGGCGGCATTCGGACGCATCTACTGCTTCGGCCCGACCTTTCGCGCCGAGAAGTCGAAGACCCGGCGTCACCTCAACGAGTTCTGGATGTGCGAACCGGAGATGGCGTTCTACGACTCGGCCGCCAACATGCGGCTCCAGGAGGAATTCGTCTCCTACATCGTCCAGCGCTGCCTCGAGCGGAGGAAGCCCGAGCTCGCGGAGCTGGAGCGCGACACCAGCCGGCTCGAGACGGTAATCGCGCCATTCCCGCGCCTCAGCTACACCCAGGCCGTCGAGCGCCTCCAGGCGAAAGGATCGTCGATCCAGTGGGGCACCGACCTCGGTGCGGAGGACGAGACTCTGCTCGCCGCCGACTTCGACCGACCGATCTTCGTGCACGACTATCCGAAGGAGGCCAAGGCCTTCTACATGAAGGAGAATCCGGCCGATCCGCGCACGGTGCTCTGCGACGACTGCCTCGCACCCGAAGGCTACGGCGAGATCATCGGCGGATCGCAGCGCGAGGACGACTACGGGCGGCTCGAACAGCGCATTCGCGATGAGGGCCTCTCCGTGGATGCCTACCGATGGTATCTCGACCTGCGGAAGTACGGTACCTTCGAGCACTCGGGGTTCGGGCTGGGGCTCGAGCGTGTCGTGGCGTGGATCTGCGGACTGCCCCACATTCGCGAAGCCATCGCGTTCCCGCGGATGATGAACAGGCTTCGGCCGTGATCCGAGTGATGGGCCCGGAAATACGGCGGAACGGCGCTGCAAGGGCATCTCCGACATCAGGGGCATTCGGATGCGCCTGATGCAACGGATCAAAGGGCGGTTCGGATCCGATGGCCGTGCTCGGTTGCTTCTGTTGTCTTTCCAAATGAACAAGGCACGCGAGACTTCGACCCGGCAAACCTTCGTCCTCCCACAGCACCGAGCCATTGCCCTTTCATCCGTTCAATCCGCTGCATCCGACGATCCTTCGTCGGAGATGCCGGAGTCGGCACGATGATCCCTGGTCCGGCACACCTTCAATCCGCCGCATCGACGATCGTTCATCGAAGGTGCCGGCGTTGGCGCGATGATGATCCCTGGTCCGGCACACACCATATCTCTTCGACGAGCCTTGCAATGACGACCTTCACTCACGCATGGCGCCTGTCCGCCCGTCTTGGCGTCCTCACCCTGACGGTCGGCGCGCTGGCATCCTGCGCGACGACGCAGATCTCCGGCGACGAACCCGATGTCGCTTTCACGCAAGCCCAGGCCGCGGCGGGGTCACTGATCATCGTCGGTGGCGGACCGCGCCCGCCGGCCATCATGCAGCGGTTCGTGGAGCTCGCCGGCGGAGCACGCGCGAAGATTCTCGTGATGCCGATGGCAACCGCCGTGGAAAACGCCGGAGAGCGCTCGACGGCCGAGTTCACCCGAATGGGTGTCGCATCCGCGTCATCGGTGCATCTCACTCGCGAGCTGTCCGAATCGGACACCATTGCGCGCATCTTCGATGGCGTCACTGGCGTCTGGTTCCTCGGCGGCCAGCAGAGTCGCATCACCCGCGCGATGCAGGGAACGGCGGCCGAGCGCGCGCTGCACGCGCGGTATCGCGCCGGCGCCGTGGTCGGCGGAACTTCTGCCGGCGCCGCGATCATGACGACGCCGATGATAACCGGCTCGGAGCGTCGTCCCGGCGGCGCTCGCCCGGACAGCACCGCGGACTGGATAACGATCGACCGCGATAACGTGGGCACCGCGCCCGGCTTCGCGCTCCTTCCCGGCGCTATCGTCGATCAGCATTTCCTGCGACGGAAGCGACACAACCGGCTCATCAGCCTGGTGCTCGAGAATCCGACGCTGATTGGCGCCGGTATCGACGAGGCCACGGCGCTCGAGGTCCGCCCCGACGGCACATGGCGCGTGATCGGCAACAGCGTCGTCGTGATCTACGACGCGCGGCGCGGCGCCGTCACGTCAGCAGGAACACCGGTTCTAGGGGCGTCCAACATGCAGATGCACGTGCTCCCGCACGCCGCGGTCTTCGATCCACGCACGGGCCGGTCGACTCTCCCCTAGGCTTTCTTGATCTCGTCCCAGATCGAATCGAGAGCCGCGAGTCCGGCCGTCTTCACATCGATCCCTCGCTCCGCCGCGACAACTTCCAGCCGTGTGAATCGATCGGCGAACTTGGTGTTCGCCCTGTCAAGCGCGAGTGACGCGTGCACACCTGCCTTCCGGCAGAGATTTACGCATGCGAAGAGCAGGTCCCCGAGCTCCGCCTCGATCGCGGCATGCCGTTCGTCGAGGACCGGCGCGCCGCCACCCCCGACGCGGACCGGTCCTGACGCTATCTCCTCGCGCACCTCGGCCAGCTCCTCCGCGACCTTTTCGAGCGGGCCGTTCAGGTCCGGCCAATCGAACCCCACGCCCGCCGCCCGATCCTGGAGCCGGTGGGCCCGATGCAGCGAGGGAAGGGAAGCCGGAAGTCCCTCGTCGATCGAGCGTCTCCGCTTCGCCTTCATCTTCTCCCACGGGACCTTCTCCCCATCGGCATACAGATGCGGATGCCTGGCCTGCATCTTCGCGATCAGTGCGCGCGGAACGTCGTGGGCAGCGAAGGCGCCGCGCTCTTCCGCGATCACCGAATGAAAGAGCACCTGAAGCAACAGGTCGCCAAGCTCCTCCAGCATGTGCGCGTCATCGCCGGAGCGGATGGCATCCTCCAGCTCGTGCGCCTCCTCGATGAGATATGGACGCAGGGAATCGTGGCTCTGCGCCGCATCCCACTCGCAGCGTCTCCGGAGGTCGCGCATGAGGGCGAGCGCATCTTCAAGTGTGGTTTCGTCTTGCATGGCCTCACCGGGGTATCTATACTTTCCGCCTCTTGAATGATTGGTCAATGGAGAGCGGACTGACACGCGCCTGGGTCGATGTCGACCTCGGCGCGTTGCAACGTAATGCCGTCGCCATCGCGGACAGAGCCGGTGTCCCCCTTCTTCCCATGGTGAAGGCGGATGCGTACGGGCTTGGCGCGGTCGCGATCGCGCGCGCACTCGAGCCGCTCGCTCCGTGGGGATATGGCGTCGCGACAGTGGACGAAGGGGCCCAGCTCCGCGAGGCGGGGATCGACCGGCGGATCATGGTCTTAACTCCACTTCTCAGCGACGACCTGGCGATCGCGCGCGACCTCCGTCTCACCCCTGCGCTGTCAACCGCCGGCTCGATCTCCGCGTGGCGGAGCCTCGGTGGAGGAGACTGGCACCTCTCGATCGACACCGGGATGAATCGCGCCGGCGTCCAGTGGGACGAGGCGCGGTCGCTCCGCGAGTCCGTGGCCGCGTTCCCACCTGAAGGCGCCTTCACTCACTTCCACTCCGCGGATCGTGACGACGCGTCCGTCGCGCTTCAGGAGGCTCGGTTCGCCGAGGCTGTCGCGGCATTGCCGGCCCGGCCGCGACTTCTCCATGCCGAGAACGGCGCGGCGATCGAGCAGCGCGGGCGCTCGCCGTGGGATCTCGCGCGCCCCGGAATCTTCCTCTACGGAGTCGGGAGCGGAGGGGGATTCGCTCCCGAGCCAGTCGTCCAGTTCCACGCAAGGGTCGTCGATCTGCGAATCGTCCGCGACGGCGAGACCGTGAGCTATCTCGCGAGCTACCGTGCCGTCGGACCTCGCACGATCGCAACGCTCACGGCGGGCTACGCCGACGGTCTGCCGCGGGCGCTCGGGAACCGAGGCTCGGCGACCGTGCGGGATCGAACGGTGCCGATCGCCGGTATCGTGACGATGGACATGACGATGATCGATGTCACCGACGCGCCCTGCGATATCGGCGACATCGCGACACTCATCGGCGCCTCCGCGCCGCTCGACGTCGCCGGCGTCGCGAACAGCGTGGACATGTCGCCCTACGAGCTCCTGACCGGGCTTCGGAGCCGCATCCACCGCCGGTACATCGATGGGGAGAGATGACGCGCCGAGCGGTCATCATTGTCCTCGATGGGGTCGGCATCGGCGCCGCGCCCGATGCCGCCGACTATGGGGACGTGGGTAGTCACACCCTCGGCAATCTCGCGAGGGCGGTCGGCGGTCTCGATCTCCCCAATCTCGGCCGCGCGGGACTCGGAAAGATCGCACCGCTCCAGGGCACGGCTTCGGCCGAAGGCGCAACCGCCGCCTGGGGGCTGATGATCCCGCGATCGGCGGGGAAGGACAGCACCACGGGCCACTGGGAGATCGCCGGCGTGCACCTCTCCCGCCCCTTTCCGACCTATCCCGACGGCTTTCCGCCGGAGCTCGTGGCGGAGTTCTCCAGCCGTGTGGGGCGCCCCGTGGCAGGGAACTGTGCGGGGAGCGGCACGGAGATCATCGACCGCTTCGCCGCCGAGGCCGCGCGGAAGGGCGCATTCATCGTCTATACATCCGCCGACTCGGTTTTCCAGATCGCC
>JBGTMW010000053.1:0-1918 GCA_041743365.1 Gemmatimonadaceae bacterium | reverse complement strand
AGAATCGGGGATCGCGGTAGGGACGCTCATTGCTGAGCGCCCCCCGCACAGAACCGGACGGGCGGCATTCCCGCATCCGGCTCCCACCTTGGGTGTTTGACGGCGAAGCGCTGGCTCGGCCAAGGATGAAGGATGCGCGGTCTGGGAATCCAGCGCTCCACCAGCCGATTGATCGAGGCCCACGAGGTATTATCGCGCTGTCCCCGGCGGCGGAGCGCCCGCAGCCAGTGCCAGGTGACGATCCTGCGGAACTCGCTCAGCGCAGTGCTGTTGGTGGGCACAGCGTGGTAGGCGAAGAAGCCGCGCACCACCTGTTGCAACCACGAGCCCTGCTCGTCCAGCGGCGCATGCCGGTGCTGCCAGAGCGCATCTCTGATCTCTCGCAGCTTGCTCCGCATGCGGTCGCGCCGGCTGCGCCGGCGCAGTTGGAAGCGTCCGGCCCTGGAGCGCGCGCAGATATGCGTGAACCCCAGGAAGTCGAACGTCTCCGGCCTGCCAAGCCCGCGCCCGTCGCGGTCGTCCGCCGCACGGCGGCCGAACTCGATCAGGCGCGTCTTGCCCGGATGCAGCGTCAACGCGAACGTCGCCAGCCGCCGCGCCATCTCGCTCCAGAACCGCTCGGCGTCGGCTTTGTGCTGGAACCCGACGACGATGTCATCGGCGTAGCGCACGATGATCATGTCGCCGGTGGCCTCACGCCGTCGCCAGCGCTCGGCCCAGAGATCGAAGACATAGTGCAGGTAGACGTTGGCCAGTAGCGGCGAGATCACCGCGCCTTGCGGCGTGCCCGCTGCGGTCGCCATCACCTGCCCATCTTCCATCACCCCAGCCTTCAGCCACTTGCGGATCAGACGGATGACGCGTCGGTCGCCGATCCGGTGCTCGACGAACCGGATGAGCCAGTCGTGACTCACCGCATCGAAGAACCCGGCAATGTCGGCGTCCAAGATCCAGTTCACCGCTCGCGACTCGATCCCGACCGCGAGCGCATCCAGCGCATCGTGCTGGCCGCGCCCCGGCCTGAACCCGTAGCTGAACCCGAGGAAGTCTACCTCCCAGATCGCGTTCAGCACCTCGAGCGCCGCGCGCTGGACGACCTTGTCCTCCACCGCCGCGACACCGAGCGGGCGCTGCCGCCCGTCCGGCTTCGGTATGTATTGCCGCTGCGATGGTTGCGCGCGATAGCTCCCGCGATGAATCCGGGCGTGCAGGTCGGCCAGCCGCCGATCCAGATCGACCCCGTATTCTTCCCACGTGACGCCGTCCACCCCGGCCGCCGCATCCTGTTTCAGCCAGGAGTAGGCCTGTCGCAGCAGATCGGCGTCGACGTGGTGCAGGAGCGCCGTGAACCGCTCCTTCTTCCTCAGCCTCGCGGCTGTCCGTACGCGTTCCAGGCCCGCGGTCACGCCGTCCCGGCTCGGTGTCCGGAGCGTGCTTGGCTGGCGCGCGTTTCCCTCGGCCTCTCCCCTTGGCTCCACCGGCTCCGCCGGCGGTCGCCCGCCGCCGTTCGTCGGCTTCGTCGCTACTATGGGAGAGTCTGACTTCTCGCGATCGTGCATCATCGGCTTCGGCTCGCGCCTTCCCGATGCGGGCCGCCGGCACCGCCGACGGTCGATCGCGAGACCTCCCGGTTCCCGCACAAGGAACGTCCCGCCATGCTGGGGTCTACGACCGCGCCGGATCGCAGCTCGGCTCGCGCTGGCGCCGTGCTCCGTGTCGCCTTCCGCCCTCTGAACGACGTCGGCATCCGGAATGTCATTACGTGGCTCAATACCCAGCCTGTCGGCTCCCCTGCCAACGCTTCGACGCGCGCCTCGCGGCGCGCCCCGCATGGCTCGGGCCAGTGTGGTTCGCTACGCCTTCACTGCGTGGGACTCCCACCCACTATTCCTTGCCGGTCTCCCGGCGCACTCAGAGT
>JBGTMW010000052.1:0-1773 GCA_041743365.1 Gemmatimonadaceae bacterium | reverse complement strand
TTCCGCCGCCACTAACTCCGGAATCGACGGAGTCGCCGCTTCGTCTGGTGCTCGCTGAACACGTTGCCATCGATGTCGCGGCCCCGAAAGTAATCCCCCTCCCAAGCGCCTCGGTCATCCCCAAGCGACTCCGAGTACCTGCCGAGGAACTTGCGAATCCGGAGCTTCTCCCGTCGCTCCTGCCACCGGCGGACGCGGTCGGAAATCTCTGGATCCGACCCGGCGGTTCGAATCGTCGGATCGAAGTCCTCCAGGTCGCCGCGACACTGCGGCAGGATCAGGCAAAAAGGCTCGCCCTCCTCGAACCGGACGGGATGATCGGGACGGGTGAAGCGCCAGTTCATCGTGAATGTCGCTGTCGCCCAGTCGGTTTCGACGATCCCCTCCAGCGGCCCGATCCCGTCCTTGGGATCGTTTGCCGGACCACGGGCGAGCAGGTTGTAGCCGGGCGGAGTCCTGAAGAGGTAGGGGACGCCAAACGTGAGGATCCCGTAGCCGAAGTTGCTCTCGGCCGGCCGGCGCGAGGGTGTCTGCCCATCGGGAAAGGAAATGCGAACCGCGGAGGTGTCGATCCCTCCATCCCATACCGCCTCGAAGGCCGAGGTGTTGATCAGCACCCATCCGGACTCGTTAGCTACAAGCATGGGCAGGCAGCGGTTGGCGAAGCGCACCGATGTCTCTTCCATCCACCCCCGCCAGCGTGAAGCCGGCAGTATCTCGGGGAGGAGCTCAGCCTGCTGTGTACCGCGGTAGGCAATGAGCTCGCCGCGAGGACAGTTGCCCGGCAGTTCGACCGGCCGCTCCCGTTTGGTAGCCATGCCCCCCAAACGGACGACTCCGCGAGCTTCTTGCTCGCTGCATCAAATACGCATTGCGATTCCAGATTGGATGTGGTTGGATCAACCCGTCCGAAGTCCCCGGGGAAAGGTGAGAGGGAATGAACCGCAAGAAGTTCACCACGGCGATCGTGGCCATCGCGGCGCTGGCGTACTGCTCCGTCGCGTTTGCCGCCAAGCCGGACAGCTACTCGGGCAAGTTGACGAGCGACCGCCAGACGACCTCATACATGGGCGCGGACGTCTTCGTGAACGACCAGGACAAACCGAAGAAGATCTCGATCGGCTTCTCCAGCGCGAATGCTTCCTGTGGCGAGTCGGGCACGCTGAACGGCCAGACCGGTGGGATCCAGAACGAGAAGCTGAAGAAGCAGGGCAAGAAGTTCACCTTCAAGGGCACCGCTGATGTCGGGCCCGGGACGTCCACGATCGAGGGCACCCTTTCCGCCAACGGAAAGAAGATCACCGGCGATGTCGATTACACGGCGGTCTACGGCGGGGTCATCACCTGCAGCTTCTCGAACGAGCCGTTCAAGCTGAAGTTCGACGGCAAGGAGCCCGACGAACCGAACGAGAACGACTAGCTGCCGCGCCGGGGCGGACCTTCAGAGCCGACGCCCGGATTCGAACCGGGGACCCCTTCATTACGAGTGAAGTGCTCTACCAACTGAGCTACGTCGGCGTGGTCGCGCAGTGTAGATGGCCTATCCCACGAGCTCGCACCCACGAAAGACGCCTGGAACCGCGGCCCGGCGATCGGATGGCGGCGGCCGGTCTACTCGGGCTCGACGAGCTTGTAGCCGACGCCGCGGACCGTGAGCACGAGCTCGGGGTCCTGGGCGTCGCGCTCGATCTTCTGGCGCAGGTTGGAGATGTGGACGTCGCAGGCGCGGACGTCGCCGGAGAACTCCGACTGCCAGAGCTCCTCCATGATCTC
>JBGTMW010000051.1:0-14295 GCA_041743365.1 Gemmatimonadaceae bacterium | reverse complement strand
CGGTCTGCAAGGGCGGGACAAGGCGGAACCCCGCCTGGCGCCCCGCCCTCGAAACGTGAAAATCCGCCGTTAGCGGGGCTTCTCTCACGCGCCCGAGAGGATTCGAACCTCTGACCTTCGGTTCCGTAGAACTGCTGCACTACGCCGACTCGGCTCTGGAATCGCCTGTGTAGTGCGGTGTACGACCTACGAGAGCAGTCTAGATCGGCCGAGTCGGGGACCCTTCGGGGACTCTTTCTGTCTGCCCGTCGGCGTACCCTGCGCACATGGTCGTTGCCGGAGCGCGCCCCGTCTCGGGTCACATCTACCGCCAGGAGCGGCAGACGGGCGCCCGCTGGGTCGCCAAGTGGCGGGACGGCGCAGGACAGCACAAGCGGGTCCTCGGAAAAGCCTGGACCGGGAAGGGCCGCCCAGCCGATGGATACGTCACCAAACGTCTCGCTCAGCAAACGCTGGATGAGATTCTTGCCGATGCCCGCCGCGGTCAGATGGTCGCTCCCACCACGACTGGCGTCCCGTTTCGAGAAGCCGCGGAGCACTGGCTCCAGCACGGCGAGCACGAGCGCAGCTTGAAGCCGTCGACGCTCGTGGACTATCGCTCAACGGTCAGCGCCTACCTGCTCCCAACGTTCGGCAACCTGCCACTCGAAGGGGTTACGGAAGCTGTCATTGATCGCTGGCGCCGCGGTCTGCTGGCTGAGAAGCGCCTGTCACCGCGGACGGTGAACAAGGCGTTGACCGTGCTTCACGGGATCATGGAGCGGGCCCGACGGGTGTGGAGACTTCCGGCGAACCCCGCCGCCGATGTCGAGCGGGCCCGACAGCAATACAGCGGAGATTTTGACTTCTTCTCCGGCGAAGAGGTGATGGCGCTCGTTCGCGCTGCCGCGTCCTCGCAAGACGGCGCCATGTACCTCACCGCGTCGTTCGCTGGACTCCGCCGCGGCGAGCTGGTAGCCCTGCGCTGGCGAGACGTCGACTTTCCGTCGGAGGCGATTCGGGTGCGTGGCAGCTTCTCGCACGGCCAAGTTGTGAGCCCAAAGAGCGGAAAGGTCAGAACGGTGCCCATGGTGCCTGCCGTTGCAGAGGCGCTGGCCCGGCTGCGCGACCGCGAGCACTTCACCCGTGACGACGACCTCGTTTTCCCAAGCGCGTCCGGCGCGCACATCGACGCGTCCGCGCTTCGCCGACGCTACCTGCGTGCCGTTGAGCGCGCCTCGCTACGTGTTCTGCGCTTCCATGATCTGAGGCACACATTTGGTTCATTGGCGATCAACCGCGCCAGCATCGTTCAGGTTCAAGCGTGGATGGGCCACGCCGACATCGACACGACGATGCGCTACCTACATCACAAGAGTCAGGCGGGTGAGGCGAAGCTCTTGGCTGGCGCCTTCGAAGCGTCCCGGTGATCGATGCCATCGTGACCCTTCGAGGCTATGGTGCGCTGCGTCTCTGGTCGAAGCCGCCGATCGATGCGCTGAACAGTCTTCCAATCGCCGGTGCGCGCATCGACACCCCATTCGCCGATGAGTTGCTAGAGCACAAGCACCTGGCGCGCACGGGCGAGTGTTCAGAGAGCAGACGCCGCGTGGGTGAACCACGTCCACACTGACCGCACGCGATCAATATTCCGGCGGCTCCCACGGAGGCTCGTAGCGGTAGGTCGCCTCTGGGTCGAGGTCCAGCCCCAGGTCGAGCGCGATCTGCCCCCGTGCGCGATCGCGAGCCTCCTGCCGCATCGCCGGGATCCGCGTCGCGGCGCGGCGATAGACGTGCTCCATGATCCGCGTGCCGGCCTCGTTGTCGGTCGCGAAGATCATGTGGTAGAGGGGAGCGCCGCGCGTGTTAAGCAGCTCGAGCGGGTGCGTCCACCGGTATCCCAAATCGCGTTCGAGACGCCAGCGCATGAGGTTGACGTACTCCTCGCGCGCATCCGCCCCACCCAACCGCCCGTCGAGTCGGCGCTCGTAGATCGGCCGCCATGACTCGTCCCCGAACAGGCGTGTCGCCCGCTGCGCGTCGCGCGCGTTGAGCTTCTCCTCCTCTAGGGCGAGAGTGCGGACGAGCCCACCCGAGGGGAACAGCATCCACAGCTCCACCTTGTACTCAGGCTTATCCGCGTCGGCGCGGTAGCCCTTCTTGTGATCGGCGAGCGCGCGCAGCGTCGACCAGGCCAGCTCCATCCCATCCGGGTCAAGGAACGCGAACGTCGGCGCCCACCGAAGCTGGGCGAGCTCGGAGAGCACTCTTGGAATCGTCTCGTTGCAGTCGCCCTCCGCGACGGCGATGTCCCGCTGCGGGTAATCGGTCCGCAGCCGGGCTTCCAGGTCAGCCGCCCGTCGGCCCTTCTCCAAGAAGCGAAAGCGGGTGAAGCCCGGCGCGCAGACCTCGAGCGCAATCCGGGCCGACCCTTTGAACTCCTCGCCCGTCAGGCGGTCAAGTCCGCTGCCCTCCCCGGCGAAGGCGTCGAGGTACACCCGCTCGGAAGGCCCCGACGACGCTCGCACGAACGCGTCGAGGTAGTCGGCCAGGATGCTGAGCTTGGCCTGGGTCCAGTAGCCCCAAGACCGACCGGCGCGCTCCGTCACGCGGGGACGACTGCCGCCGCGGTCGGCATCTCGTCCCACGTCCGGCCGTCGAGCGTACGACCGCCCGTCTTGGGTCGCATACCGCCCCACTGCTTGAAGAAGTAGGCCACGCCGTCAACCTGGCAGCGGTCGCGCAGATCCCGAAGCCACTCTGGCTTGACTCGCCGGAAACGTGGACCGGATTCGCCACCCGCGATCACCCAGTCGATGTCGCTCAGATCGAGTCCCTCCAACGGGCCGAGCAGCGGCTCGGCCGATATGAAGCGAACAGCGCAGTCGACCGATCGCAGCGCGTCCGCGCGCTCCACAAATCGCCGATTCTCGATCGTCACCCCCATCCACACGTTCGGCGGCCAGGGCAGTAGCGGCGCGAGCTCCATCAGACGTTTGTGACGCTTGGTCAGGATCTGGAACGTGTGCTGCTCGGCCGCGACCATCACGTCGAAGATCTCGCGCAAGAACTCGAAAGGGATCTCCTCGTGGAAGAGATCGCTCATCGAGTTGACGAAGATCATCCGCGGGCGACGCCAACGCAGCGGCTGCTCGATCCGGGTCGGCCAGAGGCGCAGGTCAAAGCCCTGCTCGTAAGGATGGCCGGGAATCCCCCGCCAGCGCTCGGCGAAGGTCTCCGCGTAGCAGTGCGCGCACCCCGGCGAGACCTTGGAGCAGCCTGTCACGGGGTTCCAGGTGGACTCCGTCCACTCGATTGCGCTCGTGCCTGGCATCAGTCGCTCATCTCTTTCGGCCCGGGGCCGTCAATCCCTACGAACTCCGGCGAACGTATGTTCGTCTAGTCCCCGGACGGACGCGGCACAGCTTGACCGAGACGCCGGGAGGGCGTCACCCAGGCTCCGGCTGCGAACTGTCGACCGCGCTCCGCACCCACCGACCACCGGCAACTCGCGGGCGCCGGTGGCGTTCGCGCGCCACCCAGGACAAGCGCCGTGTGTACAGGCCCCTTTTCGACCCCGTTCTCCTGGGCGAAAAGCTCGGCTGGCCGCCGATGCCCAACGGGTGGTGGTAGCCCGCTAAGACTCGAACTCGGACGTTTCGAACTTCAATGTACGTGCGTTCTCGCTCACCGTCCGGCGGAGGTCCTCAGGGAAACCGTCAGCGACCTCGGCTTGAATCTCGACTGTGATTGAGACCCTCGACCCGTCCGGCCGGTTGAGATGCGCGATTAGAGCCTCGGCGATCTGGCCGACGTCGCGCAACAGACGCACCGGCTCCAGTGTCGCCCGGCCGTAGAAGCGGGTTGGGTCACCGTCATCAGGCCCGGGACCGGGCCCGGGGCCGGGGCCGGGGCCGGGGCCGGAATCGGGGCCGGGATCGGGCTCCGCGTCAAGCTGGGCTCGCGCCGCAGGTGGCTTGACAACTAGGGCCGAGCTGTCGAGGACGGCATCCGCCTGTTGGCCCCCGACGAGGCCGCGATAGCGCTTCGCCGACTCGTCGTAGGCCGCTGCGTACCCGAACGTGTCCGTTTCCCAGGTCAGCCCGGCGATGCCGTTGCGCACGGCTTTCACCAGCACTGACGAATCGCGCAAGCGCGGGAGGTAGAGATATTTCGCGTAGTTGTCCCAGAGCTGCGCGAGACCGACGTGATCGGCGTCCTGCGGCCACAGCGGGACCCGGTCGAGATCCATCCGCAGCCTGACGCCGCTGTAGTCCGTGATCAGGCCTTCCTCGCTGATCAGCCGCCGGCTCGCCCGTACGGCAATGGCATCGGGCCCGCTCAGCCTCGTCTCCTCCCAGGTCATCGCCGCAGTCGGATCTTCCGACGGTTGCGTCGGGGCCAGCAGCCATTGCCAGGTCTCGCCAAGTCGAGCAGCAATCATTTCCTCGTGCTGCTGGCGCTTCGTCTCGACCTGCTTGACCCCCCACGGATCTAGGCCGAGCTGCTCGCGCTCCTCGTCGATCGACTTCCACGCCAGCCAGTGCCGCACAGCGTCGCGCAGTTCCTCCAATCGGCTTCGGTCCGGCCCAAGGAACACGAGCATGTTGCGAAAGCGCCGATCCCCGCTGCCCCGAGACTCGAGCAGGCGCGCAGCCATATCCCGAGCCGGTGAGTCGTCGGTCTTTGACGAGTGATCGTGCTCGGGACCAAGGATCACCAACCGCACCTCGGGCTCGTCGGGCACGTCGGAAGGTGCCGCCGGAGCGGCGTGCACTGCGGTGAACTCACCGCGGTCGTGCAGCTGGCGCAGCCTGCGAACGATCTCCTCGTCGGCTAGGTCATCGGTGAAGTGCGACACTGCGCGGTCGCTTGCCAGGCGCGCGACCGTGGCCTGCTTGGCATACCAGTAGCGCTGCCCGTCGACATAGAGATAGGTCGCTTGGTCCGTCAGCCGCCGCAGTGCGTCACCGAACGTCGCCGGCGCCTCTCCCGGCTGGACACAGCCGAGCTTGATGGAGCGATCGTCGATCCCGCGGTTGGACGACTGTTGGATTGGCGCCGACCCCATATAGATCGCTCGGGCCACGCGACGAGTCGCGGAATACCGCCCGAGGTTGGGGTTCTCACGGTCCAGCTGCAGCGGCAGCGAGTTCGGACCGTCGACGTCGCGTTCGATGACCGGAGCCCAGCCTTCCTCGAGATAGCGCGTCAATTCCGACGCCACCGGCGGCGCGTCAATCGGTACCGAGGCCGGCATGATCAGCAGGCTGCCGTCCTGGCGCTCCCAGAGCTCGTGGATCACGCCGGCCATCAGCCGCAGCACGCCCCGGGTGCGTTGGAACTTGTCCAGCGTCGACCACTCGTTGTAGAGGCGGTCGAAGAGCTCGGGATGGATCGGGTACGCAGCCGCGATCCGCCGCTCGTAGTCGGCTTCGCGGCACGGCGAGGGGAACTCAGCGGCCTGGGTGCGGTAAAGGTTGGCGAAGTCCCGGACCACCGCGTCGCGCTCGGCGGCCTTGTCCGCCGGCACCTCTTCAAACAGCCTTCGCCGAACGATCTCGAACCCCTCGTCGGCACTTGCCGGACGCCACGACGATTCCATCCGCGCGACGACGTTCTTGAGGCGCTCAAGGGCGGCCTGACCACCCTCGCCCCCAACCTCGATGTCCGATGCCGGAATAGACACAACGAGCAACACACCTGGCACCGCGCGCGCGGCCTCGGCGAGCGCCTGGGCGAACGTGAACTGAGCGTCGAAGGACCCAGCCGGGAGTCCGTCGATGCCGTACAGCTGACGCGCGTAGGCAACCCACTCGTCAATCAGGATCAGACAGGGCGCATGGGCCTGGAACAGCTCTACCAGCGCGGCACCGGGGCTCGTACCCGTGCGGTCCGCGTCGGCGACAACCTCATAGCCCTTCTTGCCTCCGAGCTGCCACGCGAGCTCACCCCAGAGAGTGTGGATCTTCGTGGCGTCGGGCTTCTCGTGAACTTGTCCCGGTCCGATCATCTGCCCGACGAGCACCGCGCGCTTGGCCTCAACCGAGCTGTCGCCGACCTCCTTGAGCACCTCGTCAACGCCCGACAGCTCCGCAGCGGGGGTGCCGCCGGCGAGGTGATACAGAGCGATCAGGGAATGCGTCTTGCCGCCGCCGAAGTTCGTCTGCAGCTCGACGATCGGGTCCCCGCCATCGCCGCTGAGTCGCCTGGCGGCGTTCATCAGCAGCTCGCGAAGCCCTTCGGTGAGGAAGGTCCGACGGAAGAACTGAGCTGGATCGCCGTACTCGGCTGTCGCGTCGCCCCGCCAGACCTGGTGTAGGTCCGCAGCGAACTCGGCTTGCTGGTATCGGCCAGACGCCACGTCGGGATGCGGCATGACAATCTCGCGCCAGGGACGCAGCCCGGCCGCCGGCTTGCCCTCGACCGGCGCGACCGCTGCCGCCTTGCGGCGTGTTCGTCGCGCCTGCTCTTCAAATCGCGCCCTCAGCAGCTCCTGCTTCGCGCGGTCGAGTTGCTCTGCTTCCTTCGCCGCGCTGACCGCAGTAAGCAGCCGGTGCGCGCTGTCCAGAGCGCGGTAGGCGTCGTCTCCCGAGAACGGCTCCTGGTGTGCCCACCGGTTACGCATATCGCGCAACTCGCTGACAAGTGTCCGCTCGCTTTGGCCAAGGACCTTACGAAAGACCGCGTTCCACTCGTCCCACATGACCTTAAGCAGGAACTGAACGTCCGTCGGCGATAGCTTGCGGGGGGGCCCTCCGCCACTGACATCTCGGCGACCTATCTCCTCGACCCACTTGGGACCGTAAACGGCGGTCAGCTCGCGTTCCGCAAATGGGGCGAGCCCACCACTCAACAAGGCCAGTGCACGTCCCACCCGCTCGTGATTGGTTGTCGCCATCAGACCTTTAGCTGCTCTTGAGTAGGCCCGGTCGTCGTCGTCGGTTGACTCGCAAGCCGCGCAAGCTCGGGCCACGCGACAACCAACCCGTTGTAGGCAGCTGCTTCCTTCGACCACCCCTTTCGTTCACAAACCAAGTACAGGCGGTATGCGAGTTCCCGCGCGACATCCGCCAAACCGCCGACGGTTCGCACGATTCGCGCTGCCTCGACCTCCCCCGACACGGCCAGGATTCGGACCAGGTGCTGCACGATCTCCCACACCGTCAGCCGAGTATCCGTCGACGGATCCCATGTCTTCAAGAGTTCGTCACGGTCGAGTAGCCGCACCTTCCCGCCACGGGAACTCACGATTCCCGCGCTTACCAAACCGTTGAGCGCGGTGTTCTTCGCCTTCGAAAGCGTTTCTGCGGACCCAAACGGACCGTCATCCAGGCCGAACTGCTCGTACCACGAAACGGCCCATCTCGTTTCAGTGTCGAAGTCGCCTTCCTGCTCACTGAGGAGCTCGTCGAGCGCTTTGTTGATCAACCCGAGAGCCGAGCGAACCGGCATAGGCGTTCCGTCGGCCTCAACGACACGCCCGTACCGAGAGAACACAGACATCCCGGGACCGATGGAGGCTTGCGCCAAGTCGACCGGTGCGATGTTCCCGTGCTGCAGCTTTCTCAGGGCCTCGGGCAGCTCGGACCGTAGCGCCTGGACGAAATCCTTCCTCGTCGCCAGCGGGGCATCGCCTAGTCGCGAGCGACAGACGAGCACGACCGACGACGCCAAAGCGTTCGAGTTCAGCGCCCGTGATCTCGCCCCTCTCTCGCTCCTAACCGGCCATGTGCCGGTGATCTCCAACCCCGCTTTGATGAGAGCCGACAACAGCGTCTCCCAGCCAGTCGACGCAACGATCGACTCACCCGAACCGTTGTCCCGCGACGACTCCGACTGCCGAAAGCCGTACACGACCGTAAGGGGATAGCCCGGGTGTTGGAGATCTCGCAACTGAGCAAACACATCCCCGATGCCTTCCTCGAAATGACGCTTCGCCCGTTCCTCATCGCCATCGAAGAGGTGGGGCGCTGCGATGAGCTCCTGCTGTTTGGGCGTCAAGACAGTCGAGAAGAGGTCCGGCAGTGTGCCACTCAGCGTCGGACGCAACCACGCATAAAAGACGTCCGAGAGGTCCGCGTAGCCGATGTTGCCGTAGTAGGGCGGGTCGGTCGCAACGAGGCAGTTGCTCGGCGCCGAGGTCGAGATCCGTCTCGCATCGAGTTGGCGCACGTCGGTGCTAGGGCCGGTCGGCAATCTCTCCACGGTCGCAGAGACCCACTCCACGTGATTCAGAAAATTGCCAACGGAGTTCGACAACGGGTTGGTTTCGCAGTAATCCCAAACCATGCTGATCTTCTGTTCTGTGAACAGATGGCCCACCTGCTGCTCAGACGAGATGAACGTGCAGAACGTGTTGCACCAATCAGCAAGCTTGCTCAGCGCAAACGCTAAGAAGATCCCGACAGTCTCCGCGTACGCGCGGGCACCCTCGCCGCCATCCTCGAGCGCGATGTTGTCGTCGGGCAGCCCCCGCTCAAGAGCCGCGTCTCTGATACCCGAGATCTGCTCCCGGATCAAATCGCTGAACGCCGTCAACGCCGCGAGCTGTCGACTGTTGAATAGGTCCGAGTGTTGCCGGAACCCGTACGGCTGGATCCGAAACCCCAATGCCTTATCGGGCAAAGGCGTATCCGGAAGCCAGGTTGCCTTCGCCGCTAGGGCCGTCTGCTCATGTTCCTCGGTCGCCGCGATGTAGACGCGCCGACGCCCCTTGCCCTCGCCGATAATCCCGAGTAGCCGCTGCCCATAGCCCTTCTCCATCCCTTGGGTCTTGACGTATTCGGCATCGGAGGTTTCACCACAGAAGAGGCACCGGAAGTTCGCGCCGCGTCCAACCTTGGTCGCGTCTTCAGGAGTCTCCGCGTCGCGGTGGAGTTCGAAGGCGACCGTCTTCGTCGTACGGTCGAGAACGGGCTCGACACGGGCCTCCTTGCCTTTCTTCGTCGAGATCGAAAACGACCTCAGCAAGGGCAGCTCCGCGCGACATGCGGGGTTCGAGCATTCGATCGTCCTAGCCCATAGCCAAGCCGTCACTGTCGTGCGTCGGCCGCCGTATTCGGTTGGCAGGTCGATCTCGGGGTACAGCGATCCAACTCTCAGGTCGGCCGCCCGTCTGACAAGTTCTCCGTAGTACCGCACGTCGGCTGCAAGACCCGCTGTACCGCGCCAATCAGCGGTGCCTTGGATCTGCTCGGGTCCCGTCCCCGCGTTTACCGGCGGACAGTGCGCGAAGCGTGGCCCGTAGTTCAGCATCGCGGCTGAGATGAGCGCCGCGACCGGGTTCAGGTCGCTCGCGAACCCCGAAAGGCCCAAGCGTCGTGCCTCTAACGGAATAGACCCCCCTCCAGCAAAGGGGTCGACAACGGGCGGGAGTTCTCCGTCGGTCGCGGCTGCGATCGCACGGCGAGCTTCCGCCAAGGTCGCGAGGTCGTCAGAGTTCTCCCAACGAGCAAGACGCTCAATGAGATCAAACAGACGCTGCCTCTCAGTGTCCTGTTCTTCTTCGGTAGGGAACCGCTCAGGTTGCGACGACGGGTCATCGACCAGCGATGCAAAAAGCACCGCCCGCGATGCTGCAAGCGGCCGACGGGCCCACCACAGATGCATCGTCGCGGGGTGCCCTCGCCGAGGGACGGACTTTTCGTGGGCGGATTCCTTGTTGATGGCCTCGAGCGGCAAGGCCACTTCGATCAGCTTCTTATTCACGCGGCGCCTCCGCCCGCTCGATGAGCTTCTTCCAGTTGAACGTCTCCGCCACGCTCGCGAAATGTGGCTCGCCCATCCCCTCGAAGGGCCGGCGCAGATAGCGCACAACTGGATCGCCGCCGTTTTCTCCTGGTACCTCCACGAGAGCCAGGATGAAGTCGTCGGGCTTGTTGCGGCCCACGCCGATCTCGCTGCGCGTCACGGTGACGGTCTCAGCCCCCTGAATTCGACCCTTGACCTCGATGAAGATGAGATCGGCGCTCGCCGTCTTGCTCTCGATGTCGTACCCCTTGTTGTTGTGCGGCATCTCGGTTGGATCCCTACCCAGCAGCCGCTCCGCGGCGAGGACCGCGTCCACTGCAGCGCGCTCGACTCGCTCGGTTTCGCGCGCGTGGATCGCAGGATCCCCGGTCCGCTCGCCCGCACGCCGTGCGAGCAGCCCCGCCGGCACGATGAGCGCGCCACCGACAACTACAGGAGGCAACGACGACAACTGCTTCTCGCGGTCCAGCTCGTTAAGCCGGTGCTTCAGGCGATCCTGCAACTCGTCGGCCCGGGCTCGGGCGCGGCCGGAGTTCAGTCGGGGCTGCTTCCCGGCAAGCTCCTGCTCTTTGAGCTTGTTCGCTCGGTGGTCCCAGTAGCGGATCTCTGACTCGAGGCGCTCGCGGACTGCCTTGCCGGTCCGCTCCACACGATCGACGGTCCGACGCTTGACTTCTTCGAGGTGGCCGCGTGTCGCGGTTCCGATGGCGTACTCGATCGCTGCGCGCTCGGGATCCTCGGTCAGCCACTGCGCATCCAGCACGTCGTCGACCAGCGCGCGCTCGTCGCCGCTGATTGGACGACAGTCGAGGTAGGGCGCCCACCCGGCTTCGCGGACGGTGCCGTCCTCACTCAGGTCGACGAACTCGAAGCGCCGTGAGACCACCCGACGGTCGCCGGAAGTGACGGTCCGGCCGTCTTGAACCGCGTGCTCGAGGTACACGAGCAGGCGCGGCTCCTCGCCTTCGTCGGAGGGGTCGACCAGCACAGCACCCTGCTTGAGGAGCATCCCGTAGCGCTCGCTCACGAGGTCCAGCAGCGAGTCCAGAAGCGGATGCCCCGGACACACGTATTCCGCTAGGGGCTTGCTCTCCAGCCGCACGAGTTCCTTGTCAAAGGTGATCCGCTCGTACTTGGTCAGAACCGGCGCGCCCATCCCGACCTGCCGGTCGCGGCGGCGAACGTCAGCCGGCACGTGCGTGAGCTCGAAGCGCCCGCCCTCGCGCTCCACTGCGCGACCGCCGTACTGGCGAAACGCTTCGAGAAAGAACGCGCGGATGAACTGCGGCTGCAGCTTGCGCGCCTCAGCGCGTTCCATCTCCTCCTTGATGCGATCGACGTCAGCGCTCGTCATCACTGCGCTGGCGAGCGCGCGCTCGTGCACCACCTCGCGGAGCCGATCACCTACGGTCGCGTCGACGACTTCATCGAGCTTCGCCTTGACGTCGGCGCGCTGGCCGTAGCGGATCGCGTCGAGTAGGAGCTCGCGTAGCGACGCATCGCCGAACGCCTCGCCGAGCACGTCGAAGACCTGATCACCGAGCGCCTTGCGCTGCTCCTCGAGCTTCTCGAACAGCCGCGTAAAGACCTGGCCCTCGCGGGTGTCCTCGGCGACGAGGTTCCACAGGTGGCAGACCTCGGTCTGGCCGATGCGGTGCACCCGGCCGAAGCGCTGCTCGATCCGGTTGGGGTTCCACGGCAGGTCGTAGTTGACCACCAGGTGCGCGCGCTGAAGGTTGATTCCCTCTCCCGCCGCGTCGGTAGCCACGAGGATTGTCACGTCCTTGTCCTGCGTGAAGGCCTCCTGCACCTTCCGCCGGTCCTCACGCCCGACCGACCCATGGATGGTCACAACTGCCTCGGGACGGCCGAGCAGCGTCCGCAGCCGATCGACTAGGTAGTTGAGGGTGTCTCGATGCTCGGTGAAGACAATCAGCTTGCGCCGAGCCCCCGACCCGTCGAACATCTCGGGTGCATTCTGTAACAGGCCCGACAGCTCCTCCCACTTGCGGTCGGTGCCGGAGTCCCGGACCTTCTTGGCGAGCTGCTCGAGCCCCGTCAGCGTGACGATCTCGGCCTCGAGCTCCTGGATGGTCTGTGCGGCCGAGGCTTGGTCGACCAGCTCGTCCTCGAGCGTCTCCATCTCCTCGCCAGTGAGATCGTCGGGGTCGAGCTCTTCGTCGAGGTCCTCGATGCGCACACCGCCGGCGAGCTTCTTCGGAAGCAGCTCGATCGTGGCTTCGGCGCCGTGCTTGCGCATCCGCTCCTCCGAGACCCGCGCCTCAAGCCGCTTGCGACGTCGCTCAAGCGAGCGATAAATCGCCTCTGAAGAGGACGCCAGACGGCGCTGAAGCGTGGTGAGCGCGAACCCAACGGCTATCCCACGCCGCCCCTCGCCCTCAGCGCGCAGACGCTCAGCACGGTTCATCTCCTCACTGACGTACTCGGTCACGCGCTTGTAGAGCACCGCCTCCTGATCCGACAGAGGAAAGCTTGGACTGTAGGCGCGGCGCTCCGGAAACAGCGGACGCCCGTCGAAGCGCAATAGCTTTTCCTTGACCAGCCGCCGCATCACGTCGCTCGTGTCGATCTGATGCTGCCCGTCCCGGAGCCGACCCTCAAATCGGTCGGCGTCGAGCAGAGCGAGGAAGAGCTGGAAGTCCTCCTCCTTGCCCGCGTGGGGCGTGGCGGTCATGAGGAGGAAATGGCGGGAAAGCGAGCCGAGTTGCTTGCCGAGGCCGTAGCGCTTGGTCTCCTTGACCTCGTTCCCGTAGCGGTGCGCCGACATCTTGTGAGCCTCGTCGACGACCACCAGATCCCAGTCGCTGACCGTGAGCTTGTCGCGAACGTCCTCGTTGCGCGAGAGCTGATCCAGGCGAGCGATCAGCCGGGGCTTCTCGATGAACGGGTTGCCGCTCTTGGACGCTTCGATCTGATCTCGCGTGAGAATCTCGAAGTCGAGCCGGAAGCGATCCCACAGCTCGTCCTGCCACTGCGTCACGAGGCTGCCGGGAGCCACGATCAGACAACGCTCGACGTCACCGCGGATCATCAGCTCCTTGATGTAGAGGCCGGCCATAATCGTCTTGCCCGCGCCAGGATCGTCGGCGAGCAGGAAGCGCAGCGGCTGGCGAGGCAACATTCGCCCGTACACGGCGTCAATTTGATGCGGCAGCGGATCGAGGTTCGAGATCTGTACGGCCAGGAACGGGTCGAACATCCACGCGAGGTGGATGCGCCGCGACTCCGATGCCAGGCGGAAGAGATCGCCGTCGGCATCGAATGACCAGGGCCGGCCAGCCTCCTGCCGCACGAACCGTTGTTCGTCGTCGCGGTAGACGACCTCCTGGCCCACACGGCCGGCATCGTCTCGATAGGTCAGCGTCACTGCGCCCGAGCCGTGCCACTGGGCCTGGAGAATCGTAATCGCCCCGTTGGCAATCAATCCGGTGAGACGGCTTCCAGGTGTGAGTTCTTCGAGACGGGTCATGCCAAGGGGTAAAGCAGCGCAGCGCAGTAGGAGAAACCTAGCTCCGCGCCCAGGTCGAACCGCATTGTCCCGACCTGACACGCGGAAGGTCGCGACGCCTCCCAAGTGCCTTCACCGCTGTGTCCGTGGACAAAGCCAACTCCGGCACCAGTGCGATCCGGGCGATGAGCGTTGGCTGGACAGCAGCGAAAAGCCAGGGTGGCGATGTTGAAGGAGCACGAGCGAACGATCGCCGTCGGCATTAGCCTGCGTGCGTGGCGCTCATCTGGCGAGGGATTTTCGAGGTCGAAGACGCGTCGTTCGCACGAAACGCCGCCCCCTACGTCGAGGAGTGGCTCCGCTGGAAGCTCCGCGATGAATACGTTCAGGTTCCGCAAGATGGGTCGCTCGTCGCGCACGCGACCGGATGCGAGATTAGTGGCCGCACCGTTCACGACGGCGGCCTCTGGGCTCTCCGCGCCTCCCTGTTCGAGCCGCGCGACGAGGAAGAGCTGCGCACCACTGTCACCGCCTTCCACGACGGCTCTTCGTCGTGGGCCTGGGTCGACCTCGAGCGTTGGAGCGCTGACGCCTTTGTGGAACCCTGGGTGCCGATTGCGCCGGCCGTCGTTGGGACGGTCCTGCGCGAAGCCGCCTGCCGACGTGGACCGTCGCGTCTCACGCATGAAATCGAGGTTGCTGCCGGCGACGAGGGAGAAGCCGTGGCACGGCAGATCCTGGACGCCGACCGTGAGCTTCCGTTCGTGGTCGTATCTCCCACCCGCGAGGAGCGCGACGGCGATCTGCAGCCCACGAAGGAACGAGCCACAGAGATCAACCGCCGCCTCATTGGGATTGCACCCGTCGTGGTGCTTGGGCCGGGTGCAGTGAGCAGGTTCTCTGGTGCGATGCTCCGCGAGCTCGGAGACGGCTTCGACGTCTACGGAGGCGCGATTCGCACCTATTTGCCTGGGATCACGCGCGCCGACTCGCCGCGCCACCACCGCTTCATCCCGTTCCACCGCATTCGCGGTCGCCTGCCGAGGGTGAGCGCCGACATCATCGCTGCCGCCATCCAGCGCGGCGCGTGCGCC
>JBGTMW010000050.1:0-3046 GCA_041743365.1 Gemmatimonadaceae bacterium | reverse complement strand
GCTCGGCTTCGCGTTGATCGGCGGGCTGAGCAGCTCGACGCTGCTCGTCCTGAGCGTCACGCCGGCGATCTACCTGATCTTCGAGCGCAGGAAGGAGCGTCGGCGGCTGGCTCGGCTCGCTGGTCCCGCGTCACCGGTTCCCGTTCCCGCGCCGGCGGGCTGACGCCATTTTCCCGGGCAATCGGCAGTGCGTCGCGAACACGAAGGCCCGGACTGGTGTACGGTTAATGATCGCGGCGGTTACGCTCTGCATTCATGCAGCTGCGGCCGCACGCATCATATCTGTGGAGGTCCCCAGGATGCTCTCGAGTCATTCCATGCGCCGTGCGAGTCGGTTCGCCGCGCTGCTGTTTTCGATCTCGTTCACCGTCGCCTGTAGCGACAGCGATCCGCTCGACCCCGACCCGGAGCCAAACGTCCATTCGGTGCTCGTCGAGGTCACCGGCGGCGGCTCCATCACCTTCAACCGTGACAAGGTCGCGAGCGGCATGCTCACCTTCGGCAACGACGCCGTCGTCGCCGTGACATTCCGCGATCAGGATGGCGCCGAGGATGCCATCGCGAGCAACCCGGACAACTTCGAGCTACGGGTGAACTACCCCAATGGCAACCCGGCTGGCCTGCAGTTCACGCCGAGCACCATCAACCCCTTCGCGGGCACCTTCACCCGGACGACCGCGACCACGACCCCGATGATCGTCCAGTTCGAGCTGTATCACCTCACCGACGATCACAGCGACGGCAGGTGGAACGCGCAGGTGAACGTGCTCTGATCGCCGCGAAGCCCGTCATTCCGGGCGCGCGGCGCCGAACCTCGCCCTGACCATCCGCGCCGCTCCCGAATCGGGAACCGTCACAATGAAAAGGTTGTCGTACTCCTCATCCCTGATGGACGGGGCGCCTGACACACCAAGTCCCGAGAGAATCGACGGAACGGTGTTGCTGTGACCGACAACCAGCACCACGCGACCGCGATTCTTCGCCAGCAGCTCGGCGGCGTAGAGCTCCCCATAGCTCCTCGCGCCGGGCTTCACGTCGAAGGTCGTCACGGGAATCCCGAGGCGAGCGGCGATCGGCCGCGCGGTGCCCTGGGTGCGCAGGTATGGCGTGGAGTAGATGGCCGTGATGCCCGCAGCTTCAACCGCGTCCACCAGGGCGGCCGCTCGCGCCTCGCCCGAGGGGAGCAGGGGGGGATCATCCTTCGGCTCGGGCGCCTTCTCGGCGTGCCGTACCAGGATGACCGTCGTGGCCGACTCCACGCGTGGCTGCGCCGCAGCGAGCGCGGTGAGGAGCAGCGGGAGCGTCAGCAGCGATACTGCGTGAGTGACGAAGTTCCGTCGACGCATACAGATCCTCGGAAAGGCTGAGCTGTGGGTGTTCGGGTAACCCGGCCAAACGCCGGAGATTGATACATGGGTCGTCGGGGCGTGCAGGTCAATGTGCACGGCGCCCCCCCGGGGGTGGCGGGAACAACATTGTACACCCCGGCCGCGTATACTTCGACATGCTTTCGAGACTTCGACTTGCGCTCTTCGGCGCCCTGCTGTTCGCGCTTTCGGCTCCCGCTGCTGCCCAACGCCCTGATACGCTCGCGCTGACCCTGGAGGACGCCGTCCGCCTCGCTCTCAGACTGGGTGACGAGGCGCGAATCGCCGCAGCGCAGGTGGAGCTCACGGACGCGCAGATCACCACGGCACGGGCCGGCGGGCTCCCACAGCTTCGCATCAACGCCACCCAGACCCACGTCATCGAGAACGCGCGCGCCCAGGCCGTCGGCCAGATCTTCAATCAGCCGAACACCTACAACGCGAATGCCAACCTCTCGTACTCCTTCTTCCAGGGTGGACGCGTACGCTCGGCATCGCGGCTTGCGTCCCGATCGCGCGACGTCGCCCGGCTCAACGCCGAGGAGATTCGAGCGCAGGTAACGCTCGACGTACAGACGGCTTACGTACAGGCGCTCTTCGCCAGCCGGGTCACCGAGATCCGCGCTGCCGGCCTCCAGCTCGCCTCCGCCCGTCTGGGGCAGGTCGAGCGCTTTCTCGTCGCCGGCCGCGCCGCGCGCTACGACGTGCTTCGCGCCAGGGTGGAGCGCTCCAACCTCGAGCCTCTGGTGGTCGAAGCGGCGAACGCGACCACGCTCGCGATCCTCGAGCTCAAGCGGCTGACCAACATCCCGGCCGAGCAGCCTCTCGCCCTCACCACGCGCATCGATCCGTCGGCGGTGAGAATGATGCTCGCGACCCTGTCCGACACGACGCTCGCGGCCGAGCGCGCATCGGTTCGCGCCGCGGAGCTTGCGCTCGATGGCAGGCGGGCGGCGATCAACGTCGCCCGCGCTGACCTGCTGCCCACGATGACGGTGTTCATCCAGTCCGGCTTCCAGGCCTTCCCGCGGAGCGGGTTCCCGACCGAGCGCGGCGCGCTCGTCCCGATCACCTGCGCACCGGACCGCCCCGCGGGCAGCATCTGCACGACCCAGAACGGCGGATGGTTCAGCGACCGCACCGTGGGAACCCAGGTGAGCTGGCCGCTGTTCGATGGACTGCGGGCCAAGGGCAACATCGACTTCGCGAAGGCGCAGGCTCGCGTTGCGGAGCTCGAGCTGGCCCGCGAGCGCGAGGCGGTGACGATCGAGGTTGCGGCTGCGCGTGCGGGATTCCAGCGCGCCCAGTCCCTGTTCGCGGCGCGTCAGGAGAACGCGACGGAAGCGCAGGAGGCGTTCACTCTTGCGTCGCTGCGCTTCGACCGCGGACTCAGCACGCAGCTCGAGGTCTCCGATTCTCAGCTTGCTCTCTTGACGGCGCAGACCGACGAGGCTCGCTCCGTCTACGACCTTTACCTCTCCACCGCCGAGATGGCTCGCGCGCTCGGCCGCCCCATTCCCTTCCCGCCCGTCTCACCGGTGCGGACCACCTCGACGCCCGATCCGAACAGCGATGCCAATGCCGCGATTCCTCCCCGCTGACCTCACCCTCGCAGGCGCGCTGCTCTGCCTAGCGGCGGCGTGCACGGGCGGCGATGGGGATTCCGCGTCTGCCGCGAC
>JBGTMW010000049.1:0-6474 GCA_041743365.1 Gemmatimonadaceae bacterium | reverse complement strand
ATCATGTCGTTGTCACGCATGTCGCTCCTCGCTAGAGCGATCACCACCGCGGAGGCTGTGTCGAGCTGCACTCCACGGCCGACCAGGTCCGCGAGCACGCCTATCGGAACCGTGAGCTCGGAGCTCGACCGCACTCGCCTGATCTCCCTGAGCGTCGACTGGGGAACTCCCCAGTTGATCGCATCCGCCCCTGCGAGGATCTCGGCGTCGGTGGCCGGAAAGAGGGCCGTCTGCGCCGCGCCGAGTTGACCCGCGCGCTTCCGTACCTGCGTGACTATGAGCGTACCCGGTGCGCGCTTGAGCACTCCCTCACGCGCCTTGTCGAGCAGTGGCTCAGTGGGGAGCCCGGCAGCGCGCGCGGAGTCGACGATCGCGCTCACCTGACGAAATGCGTCGGGGTCCAGTCTGGACGCCAGCAGGGAATCCTGCGCCTCTGCCGAGGCACTGCCGATGAGCAGCAGCGCAGCGGTCGAAATGATCAGTCTGCGAATCATGATGCGGAACCTCCTATCGTCACCACCGAACCCGGTCTTCCGAAGTCATCGGGGGGAGCGGGCGGCGCCGCGGGATCCGCGATCCACTGCTCGCCGTCGACGACGAAGGTGTACGTGTAGCGCCCAGCGGTCAGCGGAATTGTCACTGTCCACAGGCCTCCCGCCGCGGGTCGCAAGGGCGTTGCGGCATCATCCCAATCGTTGAAATCTCCCACGAGTGCCACGCGGCTCGCACTCGGTGCGCGGAGCACGAACTGCACGGTCTGGCCGATCCCAGGCGCCGCAGTCGATGTCGCGGCTGCGACCGTCGTCTCGCCGAGCTCCGGCGCGGGGGGGTTCTCCCCCTGCGACACGGCGAGGACCAGTGCCGCAGCCATCGCACCGGCCAGCGCAAATCCGCCGAGCGGCGACACCCGGACAGAGCGCGGCCGAACGAGCCATTGCCATGCCGACTGGCCACCCGAGAAGCGGCTGGCGCGAATCTCCGCCATCACACGCCCATCGAATGCCGGATCGATTCGCTCCGGCTTGCGCAGCTCGCGCGCTATGCGCGCGATCATCAGATCATCATGCTCCGACACTGTACACCTCCTGCAGCAGCTCCCGTAGCCGGTCGCACGCCCGTTTGACTCGCATCTTGAGCGCCGAAACTCCCACTCCGGTCAGCTCCGCTATTTCCTCGTAGCTCAGGTCTTCCACGTGCTTGAGCAGAAACGCCTCGCGCTGGAGCGGGTCTACCTGCTCGAGCGCCCTGTGAATCTCTTCCCGCCAGGCACTCTGGTCGGCCGGATGATTCGTGGCCGCGCTGAGCATTGCGGCCTCGTCGTGCACGAACGTCCGCTCCCGCCTTCCCCGCCGCCCTCCGGCCGTCCTGCACCGGTTGATCAGGATCTGCATCAGCCAGGACCCGAACTTGTCCGGCTCCTCGCACCGCGCGATGGACCGGTAGCCGCGAACGAAAGCGTCCTGAAGGACCTCCTCGGCATCCTCCCGACTTCCCAGCATGTGCATGGCAAACCGCGCGTACCGGTCACGGTAGCGGGAAACGAGCAACGCATACGCGTCGCCGTCGCCTGCGAGAACCCGTTCGACGACCGCCGCGTCCGACAGTTCCATACGTTCTAGACCCCCCCTGTGGGGTGTGGGTCACAGGCGAATACTTCGTACCGAGTACTGCGTACGCTTCGGGCGCTGCGTACTGCGCACGCACTGCGTACGCAGTACTTCGCACCGACCGCGTCCGGCGGGGGGGCGGAACCCCATCCCGGCAGTTCCGCCGTCCGGGTTCCAGGTACGCAGCCCTGTGTACGGAGTACCAGTACGAAGTGCGTGCGCAGTACGCAGCGCAGGAAACGTACGCAGTACCAGTACGCAGACCAGTACTCGGTACTCGATATGTTATGGGTAGAAGCGCTGGCCCGTTCGGGCCATTTCCAGGAGAAGGTCCGAGGGTGCGAAACGGGGAGGGAATCGACTGTTGAGCTCCTCGAGCTGTCCCACAATCTCGGCAATCCCCACGGTGTCCATGTACCTGAACGGCCCGCCGCGGAATGGCGGAAAGCCGATCCCGAATACCGCGGCGACATCGCCGTCGCGCGCGGATCTTAGAATCCCCTCTTCCAGGCAGCGCGCCGCCTCGTTCACCATCGCGAGCACTGTGCGCTGCCGGATCTCATCGGCGGGAATGGACGAACGGGTGCGGCCGGTGGGCAGGAGGTCGTATACCGTCGGATCCACTCCCACCTTCTTCCCCTTGTCATTGTAAAGGTAGAAGCCCGATCTCGCCTTGCGACCGTAGCGACCGGCCGAGATGACGCGCTGCAGCGACTGGGAGGGCGCCATCCGGGTACCGAACGCGTCTGCGATGATGTTTCCGGCCTTGCCTGCGATGTCGATCCCCACCTCGTCCACGAGGGTGATCGGGCCGACGCGGAAACCGAACTCCATCAGCGCGGCGTCGATGGCGTCGATCGCCGCGCCCTCATCGAGCAGCTTCCCGGCCTCGTTGATGTACGGAGAGAGAATCCGGTTGGCGTAGAAGCCGGGACCATCGCGCACGACCACCGTGGTTTTCCCGATCTGCTTCCCGTAGGCCACGACCGTCGCCGTCACCTCCGGGGCGGTCCGCTCGGTCACGATCACCTCGAGCAGGGGCATCTTGTGCACGGGTGAGAAGAAGTGCATGCCGACCACCCTGTCGGGCCGGAGCGCGACCTGCGCGATGCGTCCGATGGGGATCGTGCTCGTGTTGGACGCGAAGATGGCGTGCTCCGGCATGAGCTGCTCGACTTCCCTGAGCACCTGGTGTTTCACCGAGAGGTCCTCGAACACCGCTTCGATCACGAGGTCCACGCTGGCGAAGCCGGAGTAGTCGGTCGTCCCGGTGATCAGCGAGAGCTGGTCGTCGAGTACCTGCCGCGTGATGTGCCGCTTTCGATATTTCTCCTCGAGCACCGTTCGCGCCGCCGCGAGACCCTTCGCGACCCGGGAGCTCTCCGCATCCTTGAGCCGCACCATCGTCCCCTCGGGCGCAGCCACCGACGCGATTCCGGCGCCCATGAAGCCCGCGCCGAGTATTCCGATCCGATGAACCGGCAGCGGGTCGGGGGCGGGCTCGGCCACCCCGGGGTCCTTCTTCAGCTCCGTGGTCGCGAAGAAAAGAAAGATCAGCTCCCTCGAGGCATCGCTCATCGCCATCTCGCCGAACAGCGTCGCCTCCTCGGCGAGACCGCCATGGAAGCCGATGTCGAACCCCGCTTCAACCGCACGAAGTGCCGCGAGGGGCGCCGGGTAATGGCCTCGAGTCTCCTTCATCGTCTCTTCGCGCGCCTTCCTGAAGACGATGCGCCGGCCCAGCGGATTGGCGTCGAGAAGCAGCCCCATCGCGCCGCCATCGGCAGCGTGCACCGTCCGCTTTCGCTCGCCATTGCCCAGCTCGCGCGCACGGCGCACGGCGACCTGCCTGAGAATGGCCGGGTGCACCATCTCATCGACGAGGCCGCTGCGCTTCGCCTGCTTCGCGCGAACGTTCTTCCCGGTGAGGATCATGTCGAGCGCGGCGCGCAGCCCGATCAGTCGCGGCAGTCGCTGTGTCCCGCCTGCACCCGGGATCAGGCCGAGCTTCACTTCCGGAAGCGCCAGCACCGTCTTCGGATGATCGGTCGCGATCCGATACGCGCAGGCGAGCGCCGCCTCGAGCCCGCCTCCCAGGCACGCGCCGTGGATCGCGGCGACGATCGGCACCCGCAGCGACTCGAGCCTGTCGAGCATGGACTGTCCGTCGCGGCTGAGTCGCTCCGCATCCGCGGCCGTCTCGAGCTCGAGAAATTCCTCGATGTCGGCGCCGGCGACCCATATGTCCTTCTTGCCGCTGAGCAGCACGGCGGCGCGCACCGTCGGGTCGCTGTCGAGTCGATCGAACAGCGCGAGGAACTCGTCCTTCACCTTGCGGTTGAACTTGTTGACCGGCTCGCCGTGCAGGTCGAAGGTGAGGATCGCGACACCGTCGTCGATCTCGGTGGTGATGGCGTATGGGTTCGACATCTCAGGCACGCTCCACGACCATGGCGAAACCCAGGCCGCCGGCGGCGCACACGGTCATCAGCCCGAACTGGCCGCCGCGGCGTCGGAGCTCGTTGAGAAGCGTCGTCGTGATCCGCGCGCCCGTTGCACCGAAGGGGTGGCCGATCGCGACCGAGCCTCCCATGACGTTGAGCTTCGATCGATCCACCTCACCCACGGGATGCGAGAAGCCGGCGCGCTCCGCCCACGTCTTCGACTCGAAGCCCTCGAGATTCGAGAGCACCTGCGCCGCGAAGGCTTCGTGCATCTCCACGAGGTCGATGTCCCTGAGGGTCAGCCCCGCGCGGCTCAGCGCCACGGGCGCAGCCAGCACGGGTGCCTGGAGCAGCTGCTCTCCCGGATCGAGCGCCGCATAGGCGTACGATCGGATGAAGCCGAGCGGCTCGTACCCGAGCGAGCGGGCCTTCTCCTCGCTCATGAGGAGAACCGCGCCGGCGCCATCCGTGAGGGGCGACGCATTCCCCGCCGTGACGGTGCCATACTTCCGGTCGAACACCGGTTTCAGGGCGGCGAGCTGGTCGTAGCTCGTGTCCTGGCGCACTCCATTGTCGGCCGTGACCACCGTCTCGTACTTCGGCGCGACGTACAGGGGTGCGATCTCCGCGGTCAGCCTCCCGTCCTGAATGCCCGCAGCGGCCAGCCGGTGGGAACGAAGGGCGAACTGGTCCTGTTCCTCCCGCGTGATTCCGTTGATCTTCGCCATCTTCTCCGCCGATTCCCCCATCGTCTCACCTGTGGAAGGCTCGGCAATGGCCGGAGTGACGGGGACCAGATCCCTGGGACGAATGCGCATCAGCATGCCGAGCCGCTGGGGCATCGACTTCGCCTTGCTCGCGGCGACGAGTATGTCCGACATCCCTTTCGAGTGCAGGATCGGGATGTTCGAAAGCGATTCGGAGCCGCCGGCGATGGCGACGTCCATGTGCCCGAGCGCGATCTGGTCCGCAGCGTCGGTGATCGCCTGGTTCGCCGACGCGCAGGCGCGGCTGACGCTGTACGCCTGCACCCCCTTGGGCAGCGAGGGAATGAGCGACACTTCGCGCGCGATGTTCGGCGCCAGCACCGACGGTACGACCGTCCCGAACACGAGCCCCTGCACCTCCCGGCCATCGAGCTCGGCGCGCTGCAGAAGCTCGGCGACGATGAGCTTGCCCAGGTCGATGGCCGACATCGACTTCAGCACGCTGCCGGCTTTCGTGAATGGGGTGCGAACGCCCGCGACGATGGCGACTCGCCGTCCATTTCCGTATCGAGGCATGGTGGAAATTAGGTCCGCGACGATGCGCGGGGGAAGTGGCTTGCCCGGCCAACGATCGCGAACCCACCCCTGTATCGAGTATCCTTAGGTCCACTCGGCCACACAACACGTATGTTCGGCGACATGTCCATCGACAGCTCGAGCCGCGACAACAGCAGCGCACCGACAGCCGGCAGGTTGATCCGGCGCGTCGATCGCGCCAGGCATTCACGCGCCCGTGGCTGAGCTGCGCTGCCGCGTTGATCGCTCCAGGCACTCATGCGCCCATGGCTGAGTCACGCGTCAGGATCGCCGCTGCCTTCGCCGCGATCTACGTCTTCTGGGGCTCGACCTTTCTCGGCATCCGCTACGCGATCGAGACCATTCCGCCGCTGATGATGGCCGGCACTCGCTTCGTGATCGCCGGCGCGATCCTCTATGCATGGGTCGCGATGCGTGAGGGTGCGCATCCCACCAGGCGGCAGTGGATCAATGCCGCGATCGTCGGTGCACTCCTGCTCACGATAGGGAATGGCGCGGTGTCGTGGGCCGAACAGTTCGTTCCTTCGGGCCTCGTCGCGCTGATTGTGGCGATTACGCCGCTCTGGATGGTGATCTTCGAGTGGCTGCGCCCGGGCGGCGACCGGCCCAACAAGCGTATCCTCGGAGGAGTCGCGCTCGGCTTCGTGGGTCTCGTCCTGCTCATCGGGCCGGGTGACATAATGGGAACGAGCGGAGTGGATGTCCGCAGTGCCGCGGTGCTGCTCGCCGGTACGCTAGCCTGGGCCGGCGGGTCGATCTACTCGCGGTCGCTCGTGCTGCCCCGGTCGGCGCAGCTCTCGACGGCCATGCAGATGCTCACGGCGGGTCTCCTGCTCGTCCTCGTCGGCGCGGCGGCGGGCGAGTCGTCCCGGGTATCGATCGAGGCGATGTCGCTGAAGTCCCTGCTTGCGGTCGGCTACCTGATCATCTTCGGTTCGATCATCGGCTTCACCGCATACAGCTGGCTTCTCACCGTTACCACGGCAGCGCGCGTGTCGACCTACGCCTACGTGAATCCGGTCGTGGCGCTGATACTCGGGTGGGCGCTGGCGCGGGAACCCCTGACGGTGCGCACCATTATCGCGGCGGGCGTCGTGCTGAGCGGCGTGGCGCTCATCA
>JBGTMW010000048.1:0-4217 GCA_041743365.1 Gemmatimonadaceae bacterium | reverse complement strand
CTACACGAAGAACGGGGCGAGAACGAGCATGATCGTCGCAAGCAGCTTGATCAGGACGTGGATCGACGGGCCGGCGGTGTCCTTGAACGGGTCGCCCACGGTGTCGCCGATCACGGCGGCCTTGTGGGCATCGGAGCCCTTGCCGCCATACTCTCCGACCTCAATGAACTTCTTCGCGTTGTCCCACGCTCCACCGCCGTTGTTCAGCAGCGTTGCGAGGAGGATGCCGGCCACGGTGCCGATCATCAGGAAGGCGGCGACCGCCTCCGCCCCGACGCCAAGCATGCGGAATACCAGTCCGACCGCGATCGGCACGCCCACGGCGATCATCGCCGGAAGTATCATCTGGCGAAGCGCGCCGCGCGTCACGATGTCGACGCAGCGTGCGTAGTCGGGACGCTCGGTACCGGTGAGAATCCCCGGGTGCTCGCGGAACTGGCGGCGCACTTCGTCGATCACGTAGCTCGCGGCGTTCCCCACGGCGCGGATCGCCGTTGCCGCGAAGAGGAACACGAGGGCCGCGCCGAGGAGTCCGCCGATGAACACCGCGGGCTTGGATATGTCCACCGCCGTGATGTCGGCGCCATATGAGCGCGCGGTATCGATGTAGGCGGAGAAGAGGAGGAAGGCCGCGAGACCGGCGCTGCCAAGCGCGTAGCCCTTGGTGAGCGCCTTGGTTGTGTTGCCTGCCGCATCCAGCCGGTCGGTGCGCCGGCGCACTTCATCGCCCTCGCCGCTCATCTCGACGATGCCGCCCGCGTTGTCGGTGATCGGACCGAAGTTGTCCATCGCCAGGACGTAACCGGCCGGCGCGAGCATGCCGATCGTCGCGACGGCTGTGCCGAACAGGCCTGCGTGCTCCAGCCCCGTCGAGTTGCCGAGCGCGTACGAGCCGAGCACTGCGCCGGAGATCATCAGCACCGGCATCGCCGTGGACTCGAGTCCAACGGAGAGACCGGCGATGATGTTCGTCGCGGAGCCGGTGAGCGACTGCTGCGCGATGTGACGCACAGGTGCGTACCGATGCTCGGTGTAGTACTGCGTGATCAGGACGAAGCCCACCGCCGTCACGATGCCGATCGTCGCGCACCAGAAGAACGTGAGCCACGCATCACCGGTCTCCGGGGTGCGCAGCAGCCAGTAGCAGGCCGCGAACATTCCGCCGAGCGACAGCAGCGCAGCCGTGTAGAAGCCGCGGTTCAGCGCGGCCATCGGATCCTCGGTCTCCTTCATCCGGACGACGAGCACTCCGGCGATGGAGGCCAGCAGTCCGAGCGCGGCGGCCACGAGCGGAAAGAGGATGCCGTTCGCGCCGAAGGTTCCGTACAGCGCAATGCCGAGGATCATCGCGCCGATGTTTTCTGCGGCGATGGACTCGAACAGGTCGGCGCCACGCCCCGCACAGTCGCCGACGTTGTCGCCCACCAGGTCGGCGATCACCGCGGGATTTCGCGGGTCGTCCTCGGGGATACCCGCTTCGACCTTGCCGACGAGATCCGCACCGACGTCGGCGGCCTTGGTGTAGATGCCGCCACCGAGCTGAGCGAAGAGCGCCACGAACGAGGCTCCGAATCCGTAGCCGACCATGAGCAGGGGAGCGATCTCGTTGGTCGTCCCGAGCGCGCGAAGCACGGCGAAGAGCGAAGCGACGCCCGCAACCGAGAGCGCGGCAACGAGCAGCCCGGCCACCGCGCCGCCACGAAGCGCGGTCTCGAGCGCGGAGCTCGTGGACAGTCGGGCCGCGGAGGCTACCCGAATGTTGCTGCGCACGGCGACCCACATTCCCACGATGCCCGAAACGCCGGAACACGCCGCGCCGAAGAGAAACGCCACCGTGGTGTAGATCGCGAGCACGGAGGCTTCGGGCCCCTCCCCCGAGGCCTCCCCACGGAAGAGGGCATACAGGGCGTAGACGACGACCGCGGTCACCGCCGCGATGATCGCGATGGTGCGATACTGCCGTTTCACGAACGCTTCGGCACCCTCCTGGATGGCTGCCGCTATGCCGCGCATTGCGACGGTTCCGGTGTCGCGCGCCAATACCTGTCGCGCGAACAGCCCGGCGACGGCGGCGCAGAGAGCCGACGCGGCCAGGACGAACGCGAGCGAGTTGCGCTCGGACACCGGCAGGTCGCCGGTTAAGACCGCGGCGAGCCCGCCGCCGAGCACGAGGACGAGAATTCCGACGAGCACCATCGGTGCAACGGACGCCCCAGCGCCCTGTTTGCGCCCCGGAGGCGCCTCCCCACGAGGGGGAGGCGACCCGGTCCGCCCAGGGTGTACGACCGGTGTTGTCACTGTTTCGGGTTCCTCGGGGCGTTGGATAGACCGCTGGCTACTTCGGCGCGGCCGAGAAGGCTGTGATGGCGGCTGTAAAGGAAGTAGATGACGATGCCGATCACCATCCAGACGATGAGACGGAGCCAGGTATCGAGCGGCAGCGCGGCCATCATCGTGAAGCAGACGAGGATTCCGAGGATCGGAATGAGCGGCACCATCGGCACGCGGAAGGGGCGCTCACGGTTCGGCTCCTTCACCCGCAGGTACCACACTCCGCCGCACACGATCACGAAGGCGAGCAGCGTTCCGATCGAGACCAGCTCACCGAGGAGGCTGATCGGGAACGCGCCAGCGACGCTCGCGCAGATGACACCGGTCAGGATTGTGCCGACGTACGGCGTACGGAACTTCGGATGCAGCTTCCCGAAGACCGGCGGCAGCAGCCCGTCGCGCGACATCGTGTAGAAGATGCGGGGCTGCGCCATGAGCATTACCAGCATGACCGAGCTCAATCCCGCGATCGCGCCGATCTTGATCATGTCGCGCAGCGCGGTGTAGCCGGTGGCCTCGATTCCGACCGCAATCGGCTCGGCGACGTTCAGCGAGCTGAAAGGCACGATCATCGTGAGGATGCCCGAGACGAGGATATAGAGGATCGTGCAAATGACGAGCGAGCCGAGAATTCCGATCGGCATGTCGCGCTGCGGATTCTTGGCTTCCTGCGCCGCGGTGGACACGGCATCGAACCCGATGTACGCGAAGAAGATCACGCCCGAGGCCCGCAGCACTCCGCTCCATCCGTACTGGCCCCAGGTCCCCTCGTTCGGGGCGATGAAGGGGCTCCAGTTGTCCGCGGCGATCGAGGGGTTCCGGAGGAGGAAGTAGCCGCCCGCGAGGATGAAGGCCATCACGACGAACAGCTTGACCGCGACTATGACGTTGTTGAAGCGCGCCGATTCCTTGACGCCGATCACCAGGAGGATGCTGACCAGGCCGATTGCGACCGCGGCCACGATGTTGAAGATACCCGTCGCCTGCGGAAGCGTCGCGAAATCGATTCCCTGGGCCGCGACGGATTCCCGGAGCTGACCCGTTATCTGCACCCACGACTGCGTGCCCGGAAGCTGCACGAGGTCCACACCGGGGGCGTTGGACCATTGCGGTGGGACGTTGATCCCGAGATCCCGGAGGAACGAGACGACGTACCCGGACCAACCCACCGCGACCGTTGCCGCCCCGAAGAGATACTCGAGGATGAGGTCCCAGCCGATGATCCAGGCGATGAATTCGCCGAGTGTGGCGTAGCCGTAGGTGTAGGCGCTCCCCGCTATCGGAATCATCGACGCGAACTCGGAGTAGCAGAGGCCGGCAAATGTGCAGCCGATGCCGGCGATGATGAATGAGATCACGATCCCGTTCCCGGCGTACTGCGCCGCGGCGCTTCCGGTCAGCACGAAGATTCCAGTCCCGATGATCGCGCCTATTCCGAGCGACACGAGGTTCATCGCGCCAAGCGCGCGCTTCAGCGAATGCTCTCCCTCCGTGAACGCGTCGGCTCGTAACGCGTCAATCGACTTGCGGGCAAAGAGGCTCACTAGCGGCTCCTCGGGGGTAGCACGATCCACGGGCCGGCAGCCTGCCGGTCGAGTGGCGCGCGCGTGTGGGCGAACGAACTGCGGAGATGTACGGGAAGGAACACCGGGTGGGCGCCGATCAGGATCATCGGAACACGAAATGCCCGGTCATTGACCGGGCGCAGCGCCCGGAGCGGAAGAGGCACAGGATCGAAGGGAGGAGCCGGTGAAAGACAGGCAACCTCGCGGTCGGTCGGGACCGGACGGGATCACACCGTCGTACGTGAACGATAGGGGCGCTCGATAGGCGGTCATTCTAACGATTGGCATGTGGGAGTGCAACGACGTCCGCCGGCTCTTGAC
>JBGTMW010000047.1:0-3304 GCA_041743365.1 Gemmatimonadaceae bacterium | reverse complement strand
GCGGCGTGGTCGTCCGGGGCGACCTTCGGTCGAGAGCTGCCGGCGATCTTCGCGCTGGCCTGCGCTTGGGGAGCCCTCGCACTCGGCGGCTCGATGCACGCGCCCATGCTCACGCGGTCCTACCTCACGGCGGGGATCCCGCCGCTGCTGTACGTTTCCGACGTCGCCGGTGTCTTTCGCTCGCACCTGGCGATCGCCGCCGTCGCGACCGCGACTCTCCTTGTCGCGATCCACAGGCGGGAGGAGGAAGGAGACGGTTGGCTCGTTGCGTGCCTGCTCATTCCCCTGGGGTTTCTCTGGGCTGCACTCGCTCCGCTGGATGACATGACGAGCACGACGGGCGCCCTGATAGCAGCCGGGTGGGCGGCCGGCACCGGCCTGGCGGGTTGGCTGGTCGAGGGCCGGCGGCGCGATGCGCTCTGGACCGTGGCGGGAGTTTCCGCCGGAGTCGCGATCGTTCTCGCGGCGTCGGAGCGGGAGGTACTGATGATCGCAGGTCTGTCGCTCCACGCCGGGTTCCTGTCTCACCTCATGCGGCGGGAGAGGGCGAAGCTGCTGCTGCTGCCGATGGTACTCGCGCTGACGGCGGCGCTGGTGGCCTCCGGCAATCTGTTCAACGCGCGGCCCCCGTACGCGTACACTCCATTTCTTACCGAGGCCTCCCTCGGTGCGCTCCTTCTGGTCCTCGGGATCGGCGTCGTTGGCTGGAACGCGTCGAAAACCGACTGGCCCGACGCACCTTCGGGGAGCCGTCGACTCGGCGTCGTCGGCGGGCTCGGGATCATCGCGGCGTTCCTTTGGGGTCGCACCGAGTTGGCCTCCGCCTACTCTCCCGATATCGCGACCTTCCTGCTCATCGTCTACTACGCGACCTGTGGCCTGGCGGCGATCTTCATTGGTCGCCGATCCGCGATGCCTGACCTTCGGCGCGTGGGTCTCGCCCTCACGATCTTCGCGGCGCTCAAGGCGGTGGCCCAGGCGTACGAGCTTCGGCAGATCGGGCTCAGGGTCGGAAGCTTCCTCCTCGTGGGGGCGTTCATGCTCGCCGTCGCTTATTGGTACCGCGCGACTGGCGAAGCCGAGACCAGGGAAGCGGATGTGGCCTGAAGTCGGGCTTCAGGTTTGGCCGGGCACGACGACTGCATTAAGCGTGCGGACCACTCACTGGATGTTCTCTTGAGATTCGCACTCGCATCCCTGGTTGCCATCCTGGCCGCGACCGCACCAGCCGCGGCCGCGCAGAGTCCGCCATCGCAGCCGGCACCGGCCGACAAGCCGCTCTTCACGAGCTTCGACCTCGTGGCGCTCGCGTCGTTCACGGCGATGACACTCGCAATCACGCCGGCCGACCAGGACCTCGCGAACACCGTGCAGGACTCGATACTCCAGAAGAACACCTGGCTGCGGCGGTCGGCGGCGGTCGTCCGGGAGGTCGCGACGCCCGGGTCGGTGATCATCGGGTCCACCCTGTACATCGTCGGGCGCACCGGCGGCAACGAGCGAATGGCGGAGATCGGGCTCCACGGGCTCGAGGCGCTCGCGGTCGGCGGAGGGGTGACGTTTCTGCTAAAGGGACTCATCGGTCGTGCGCGTCCCTACATGGGCGTGGACAATCCCCGCAACTTCGGGTTCGGTCGTGGCTTCGCCGATGAGGACTATCGAAGCTTTCCCTCCGGGCATACGGTGATGGCCTTCGCGGCCGCGGCCGCCGTGACCCAGACGACGGACAGATGGTGGCCGAACGCCACCTGGTACATCGGGCCGGCGCTGTATGGCGGAGCCACGCTCGCGGGCCTGTCGAGGATGTACAACAACAAGCACTGGGCGAGCGACGTGGTCATGGGCGCCGCGATCGGGACGTTCTCGGGTCTCAAGGTCATGCGCTATCACACCGAGACGAACCCCGACAACTGGATCGACAGGACGTTCCTGTCGATCTCGCTGCCGATCGATGAGCGCGGGCCCGGCGCCCTGTCGTTCTCGCTGATACCCGCGGCGGCCATCAGGCCGCTCGGCGCTCCCCGCTGACGAGAGCGCGTGGCGATCAACGGCATTTTCATCATCGCGTCCGTCGGCCGGGCGGCGACCGAGCGAATCGCCGGGCTTCAGAGGGAGTTCGATCCCAAGCTCGCGGCGACTTCGCCGCCGCACGTCACCGTCGCGGGATCATCCGGAGTCGGGCCGATGGTTCCCACCACTACCATCGCCGCGATTCGTGACGCGCTCGAGCCGATCGCCGCCACGACGCCTCCGCTCGTGCTTCCCTTCGGCGCTCCGATCCGTTTCATGCAGACGACGATCATCGTGCTTCCGCTGGATCCGCACGGCCCGTTGCGCACGCTGCACGAGCGGATCGCGACGAGCGCACTGCGGTTCGAGCGCGCACGATTCTCGTTCACGCCGCACTGCACGCTGAGCTTCTATCCGACGCACCCGCCGAGCGTGATGCGGCGGCTCCTCTCGGTGCGCATGTCGGAGCCTGCGGTCATCGAGCGCCTGAGCATCCAGCACACAATGGACCCTCAGCCGTCGCGCACGCTCCTCGAGCTCGATCTCACCGGCTCGACCGAGGGAGAATCTGACCCCTCACCGCTTTCCCGGGTGGCCGGACGCGGGCCGGGGTAGCACGCCCGTCGGTTTATGCTGCGAGCCGTTCGCCCGAGCTCACCCATCATCCCGGTTTATTCTCACCCATCATCCCGGTCTGTACCTCGCGCATTCGTACCCTGTCGAGCAGTTTTCACACACTCTCGGCTTCCGGCGTCAGCTCGCAAGCTGCTGCAGCTACCGCGGCATGCCCTCCCGGGGGGCCCCACAACCCTGGGGCGGGGTGACCACCATCACAGGGCAGTCGAGTTCGGCATGCGGCATGCCTGTATCCATATGCAGGGAACAGGCGGGTTGCCCGCCGCTATTACGCTCCTCGATCGGTGAACCCATGGAAAAGAGATCGAAGTTCGAGCCGCTACGCCCCGTCCTGAAGCATGTGGAGGACGAGCTTTCGAATCACATTGCGGAGGCGTGCGGGGCTGGCGACGTGCGTGAGGAATCCACCGGCCAGCTCGAGCGGCTGAGCGACACTCTGTACGAGGCGGCGCGGGAAGCGAGGGCCGCGGCGGCCCTGCGGCGACGAATAACGAGCTCGCAGGTTCAGCGGCAGCTCTCGGACAGGCTGTCGATCCCGGAGACCAGCGAAGAGACCGAGCCGCCGCCAGCGGCGTAGGTCGGCCGGCCGGCGACACAGGGAGTCGTCAGCTCACTTCAGCAATCGGGCGATCACCGGGTCGAGCTTCTGGTCCCCGCC
>JBGTMW010000046.1:0-3043 GCA_041743365.1 Gemmatimonadaceae bacterium | reverse complement strand
CGCCGGCGCGCCGGCAGCGTCCGTCACGCCCCGCTCGGCGCCTGTATCCGAAAGGCACGTCGAGCGCGCCGGCGTCCAGACGCACATCGTGCTCGGCTCGGAGACGGTCCCTTACAGCGACCCCCGCCGCTATGCGGTGGTTCTGGTCGATACTCTTCTGGGGGCGGGAATGAGCTCGCGCCTCTTCCAGCGAGTGCGGGAACAGCTTGGACTCGCGTATTCGGTGTACAGCTACCAGTCGTTCCACGCGGATTCGGGTGTTCACGGGATTTACGTCGGAACGGCGCCGGAGACGGCCGCGCAGGCGACGGAGGCCGTGCGCGCGGAGCTTGCGGAGATTGCCGCCAACGGGCTGCCCGAGGACGAGATCGAGGCGGGGAAGGGCCAGCTCAAGGGCCAGCTCACCCTGTCGATGGAAAGCGTCTCGTCGCGGATGTACCGCGCGGCGGCGGTCGAGCTGTACAACGACCGTTACCGGACGCTCGATGAGCTGCTGGCCGAGGTCGACCGGATCGATGCGGCCACGGTTGCCGAGGTGTGCAGGGATTACTTTGCCCCTGAGCGCCAGACACTACTGACTCTCGGGCCGCGGTAGCGGGCTCCTCGAGCCTGCGGCACGGGGACTGCCATATTTCGGCTCGTTGCGCCGGTCACGGGCTTCTCCGGCGCGTCACGCTTCACCACGACCAGGCGATGAAGATCGGCGTTCCGAAGGAGATCAAGACCAACGAGAATCGCATCGCGCTCGTCCCCGCAGGGGCAGAGGAGCTCGTAGCGGCCGGGCACGAGGTGATCGTCGAACGGGGAGCAGGCGAGGGAAGCGCTTTCGCCGACCAGCTGTACATCGACGCAGGCGCCAGTATCGCGCCGCATGCCGACGCGGTGTGGAAGGATGCGGACATGATCATGAAGGTGAAGGAGCCCATCGCCGTCGAGTGGCCCCGGATGCGAAAGGGACAGACCATCTTCACCTACTTTCATTTCGCGGCCGACGAGAAGCTGACTCGCGCGCACATCGCGAGCGGCGCGACGTGCATCGCCTACGAGACCGTGGAGCTTCCGACGCGCGAGCTTCCGCTGCTGATCCCGATGTCGGAGGTGGCGGGCCGGATGGCCGTGCAGGAGGGCGCCAAGTATCTCGAGAAGCTGTATGGCGGGCGCGGCGTGCTCCTCGGCGGCGTTCCCGGAGTTGCACCCGGCAAGGTCGTCATCCTTGGCGGCGGGATCGTCGGGATCAACGCGGCAAAGATGGCTGCCGGGATGGGCGCGCAGGTGACGATTCTCGACATCTCGCTCGACCGGCTCAGGTATCTCTCCGATGTGATGCCGGCGAACGTCGTGCTGATACACTCGAACCGCTACAACATCCTCGAGGCGATCTCAACCGCCGACCTCGTTGTCGGCGCGGTGCTCGTCACTGGTGCCAAGGCGCCGCGTCTCGTGAGACGCGAGGACCTGAAGCTGATGCAGCCCGGTTCGGTGATCGTGGACGTCGCGATCGATCAGGGCGGCTGCGTGGAGACGATTCACGCGACGACCCACGAGAATCCGACGTACGTCGTGGACGGGATCATCCACTACGGTGTGGCCAACATGCCCGGCGGCGTCTCACGCACATCGACGCTGGCGCTCACCAACGCGACGTTCCCGTATGCCCTTCAGCTCGCGAACAAGGGATGGAAGCGGGCGCTGCGCGACAACCCGGCGCTGCTCAAGGGACTGAACATCGTCGAGGGAAAGATCACCTATCCGGGTGTCGCGGAAGCGTTCAACCTCCCGTCGACCGATCCAGCGACTTTCCTGTCGTGATCGGTCGCGAGTGACCGCCGAGTCGGAGCAGTGAGCGGTCACGCACGCGGTGGCTCGATCCCGCCCATTCTCTCGTATCACAAGGTCGAGCGTCGCGCCGAGCTGGGCGTGACGCGGCTCTCGCCGCGACGATTCGCCCGGCAGATGCACCGACTCGCGGCGGCGGGCTGGACGACTATCTCACTCGATGAGGTCGTTGCCTGCGCGCGCGGCGAGCGAACGCTCGGCCCGCGGGAGCTGGCAATCTCATTCGATGATGCATACCGAGGACTGCGAGCGCATGCGTTCCCGGTGCTCGAGGAGATCGGCTTCACCGCGACCTGCTTTGTAATCACCGATTTCGCCGGCAGGCTCAATCGCTGGGATGTAGCCTACGGCGGTCGCCGCTTCGCTCATCTCGCATGGCGCGACATGCGGCGCTGGCAGGAGAGGGGGATCGAGTTCGCATCGCACACGGCAACGCATCCGCGGCTGACCTGGCTGCCTGCCGCTGATGTGGCGCGCGAGCTGGCCGAGTCCCGCCGTGCGATCGCATGCGCGCTCGACTCGGTTCCGTGGGCGATCTCATACCCGTTCGGCGCAGCGGGTGATCGGGAGCGAGCGATCGCGCGGGAATCGGGGTATACCGCGGGCTTCGATCTCGCTGGACGCTGGAAGGGAGACCCGATGGCGATCACGCGCCGCCCGGTTTACATGTGGGCGCCGCCGACTCCGGGCGTCGGTGCCCTGGCGCCGCTCGAGTTTATCGGGGCGATCGGAGCCAATCGGTGCGCTGTCGGCACCACGGTATGGCAGAAGCTCCGTGCTGGCAGTGTGGCGGGAGAGTCTGGTGCTGGCGGTGCGATGCAAGCCGCTGAACTATCTGCCGAGAGCGTGTGAAACCTGCTCGGCAACATCAGCTTGGAGCCGAGACCGTGTAAGAACTGCGGCGGGGGCGTCATGAGCCGACAGCCCCCGGCCGCGAAGCCGCTCGCGGCTCGAGGCTTCGAGGCTTCGAAGCTGAAAGCCGAGACTGTGTGAAAAGGGTCCATCGACTATGGCCCAAAGCCCATCGACGATCCGCTACAGGACCGGTCCTATGGCTCATGGTCGGTGGGCTCTGGGCTCTGGGCTTTGGGCAAAGTCCGCGTGAGGGATGGACGGCATGATGCTTTGTGTATAGAGTGATGCGTCTACCGTTTCCGCCCAGTCGCGAGGCTGCCCATGGCGTATATCGCCGGTGTTGATCGCACCC
>JBGTMW010000045.1:0-4115 GCA_041743365.1 Gemmatimonadaceae bacterium | reverse complement strand
TCGCCGGGCTGATCGGCATGACGCTCGGCCTGCTCGGCGCCGGCGGCTCGATCCTCACGGTGCCGGTTTTCGTGTACGTGCTCGGCTTCGCGGCCAAGCCTGCGATCGCCATGAGCCTTCCCGTCATCGGGACAACGAGCCTCGTCGGCGCGTTCAGTCACTGGCGATCGGGGAACGTGCAGCTTCGGACCGCACTCCTCTTCGGTGGTGTGGCGATGGCGGGTGCGTACACCGGGGCGCGCCTCGCGGTGCACGTGAGCGGCGCGGTGCAGCTCACCCTTCTCGGGATCGCGATGCTCGGAGCGGCGGTCGCAATGTTTCGGGGAATCGTCCCCGCCCCCGGCGAGCAGGTTGCGGGCATCCTCAGGCCTCCCCGCTCGCGCCGTTCTCTCGCGCTCATCGCCGCTACGGGTCTGGGAATCGGCATGCTGACCGGCCTCGTGGGCGTGGGCGGTGGCTTCCTGGTCGTGCCGGCCCTCGTGCTTCTCGCGCGGCTGCCGATGTCACAGGCGATAGGGACGTCGCTCGTGGTCATAGCGATGAACACGGCTTCGGGCGCGCTTGGCTACATCGGCCAGGTGGAGCTGCCTTGGCGCTTTCTCTTCCTTTTCACGGCGGTCGCCGTGGGCGGAATACTCGTGGGGAGCCATATCGTGCGCTTCGTCTCGCAGCGAGCGCTGCGCCGTGGATTTGCAGTTCTGCTGGTGCTGATGAGCGGGTTGATCCTGCATCAGAACCGGGCGATCCTGTTTTCCGCGCTCGACATTCTCACGTTGACGCCGTAGGGCGGGGGCGAGGGACGCGCGTCAACGCGGCGCGCTCGCGCCAGACGGTATTGCGGATGGGTTGCCTCGGTCAATACAATTGACAAAGAGCGTCCCTGGCTAACGCAACGGCCCGGTGATGAGGCATGATGCACCTCTACGCGTCCCCGTTCCGCGCGAGCCGTTCTCCTTCAGCGGGTGGAACGAGTCGCGATTCGGCGTCGGAGACATCACCGGCCGGGGTTCGATCGAGCTCCGGACCCGGACAAGGAAGCTCACAACGACATTGAACAGAACCGGGAGGTGACATCCGCATGACTGTCATGGCACCGCGACTCGAAATGCCACCCTGCGACCACGTTCCCCGGCCGTACGACGGACCGTCTCGCGCCGAGATCATTGCCATGCGGGCGCAGTACGCCAGCCCCGCGATCTTCACGATCTACCGCGAGCCGCTGGTCATCGTCGAGGGGTACATGCAGTACGTCTTCGACGAGACGGGCCGACGCTACCTCGACATGCTCGGCGGCATCGTGACGATCTCGGTTGGACACTGCCACCCGAAGGTCGCGAGCCGGATCCGGGACCAGGTCGGGACGCTCCAGCACTCCACGACGATCTACCTGCATCCGAACTTCCCGATGCTCGCGAAGAAGCTCGCGTCAAAGATGCCACCCGGCCTGGACGTCACCTATTTCGTCAACAGCGGATCGGAAGCAATCGAGCTCGCTCTGCTGATGTCGCGGCTCTACACCGGGAACAGCGACGTGATCGCGGTGCGCAACTCCTATCACGGCGGGTCGCAGGCTGCCATGGCCCTCACGTCGATGCACACGTGGAAGTTCCCCGTGGGAGGCGAGGGGCGTGTCCACCACGCGCTCAACCCGGATCCGTACCGCAGCCCCTTCAGCGGAAGCGACGAGGAGATCGCCACGCGAAGCGCCAACGACATTCGCGACCTGATCCGGTACTCCACACCGGGCAAGGTCGCGGCGTTCATTGCCGAGCCGATCCAGGGCGCCGGCGGCGTCACCCATGGCGCGCCGAACTACCTGAAGGAAGCCTACGCGGTGACGCGCGAGCACGGCGGACTGTGCATCGCCGATGAGGTGCAGACGGGATTCGGCCGCACCGGCGACCACTACTGGGGCTTCGAGAACTTCGGCGTCGTTCCCGACATCGTCACCATGGCAAAGGGCCTGGGCAACGGCGCGCCGATCGCCGCGGTGACGACGAGGATGGAGATCGCGAAGACGCTCACCCAGCGCATTCACTTCAGTACCTTCGGGGGCAATCCCGTTTCCGCTGCCGCAGGGCTGGCCGTGCTCGACGTGATCGATGAGGAGGGTCTCCAGGAGAACGCGCGGGTCATCGGGGCGCGGTTGCGCAAGGGACTCGAGGGACTCATGCGCTCGCATCCGCTCATCGGCGACGTTCGCGGAATGGGACTCATGCTCGGCATGGAGCTCGTTCGCGATCGCGCGACGCGCGAGCCTGCAAAGGGCGAGATGGCCGATGTGCTCGAGGCCACGCGCGAGATGGGGGTGCTTTTCGGCAAGGGTGGCCTTGATGGCAACGTGTTCCGCATCAAGCCACCGATGTGCATCACCGCCGAGGACGCCGACTTCGCCATCGACGTCGCGGACCAGGCACTCGGAGCAGTGAAGGGAGCGGGAAGGTGAGGCCGGCCGCCGCCCTTGCCTTCGTTGCAGTGATCGCGGCGTGCGAGCCGCGATCGGCCCCGGATGCAGCGGCGGCGTCACCGCAGCGCATCGAGTTCCTCACCACCTCCGACTCGTCTCCGTATCCCTTCTCTCCGGCGGTACGCGCTGGCGGCTTCCTCTTTCTCTCGGGCCAGATCGGGACGCGAACAGAGAATGGTGCGATGGTGCTCGTTCCCGGCGGCATCGAAGCCGAGACACGCCAGACGATGGACAACGTCCGCCACATCCTCACGCGGAACGGATCATCGCTCGACCGTGTCGTGAAGTGCACGGTGATGATCGCCGACATGGCCGAGTGGCCGCGGATGAACGCGATCTACGCCACGTACTTTCCGGGCGCGAAGCCGGCACGAAGTGCGCTTGGCGCCAACGGGCTGGCGCTCAATGCACGCGTCGAGATCGAGTGCATAGCCGCGGTGTGACGTCCTCGCACGACAGGTGCGCTCAGCCCTGATGCAACGCTGTCATCGGGTCCGTACGGGCAGCGCGACGCGCGGGTCCTAGAACCGCCAGGATCGCGACCGAACCCGTCACGGCGATCACCCCTGCGAAGGTGAGCGGGTCGGTGGGCGCGACGCCGTGCAGAAGCCCGGTCATCGCTCGCGTGAGCAGCAGGGATCCGATCACTCCAAGCACGAGGCCCACCAGCGTCTGCGCCACGCCGGCGCGCAGGCTGAGCAGGATCACGTCGCGGGGGGCCGCGCCCAGCGCGATGCGGATCCCGAATTCGTGTGCGCGCGCCGTCACGACCTGCGACACGATTCCGAATATTCCGATCGCCGAGAGGACCAGCGCCAGAACGCCGAACGACCCGAGAAGCCCCATCGCGAAGCGGGGTTCCGCGATCGACGCGGCGACCACCTCATCCATAGTGCGGATTTCCGACACCGGAAGCCGCGGGTCCAGGCCGCGGATCGCGGCGCGCACCGACTGTGTGAGCAGCGCCGGGTCGCCCCTGGTCTTCACGACGAGGTTCACGCTGCGCGTGAGGTTGCCCGGTGCGCGCGCGAACTGCGCCAGCGGGGCGTAGAACTGCGGCTTCACTTCGCGAGTGAGGCCATTATGGTGAACGTTCTCCACCACGCCGACGATCGTGTAACTGGCAGTGTCGGGTGATCCGCCAATGCGCACCCGCATTCCGAGCGGCTCCCGCCCGGCGAGGTACGTCTCCGTGAAGCGCCGGTTGACGACCATTGCGAGCGGTGCCTCCACCCTGTCGCGCTCCTCGAAGAAGCGGCCTTCGATGAGTCGGAGGCCCATTGCCTCGAAGTATCCTGGCGTGACCACCTGCCAGTCGCCGGGAGTTCCCTCGTTCGGCGGAGGCGCGTATCCCTCGACGGCGAGCCCCCAGTCGCCCATCTCGGTGGCGAGCGGGAGGATGCGAACCGTGCCCACCACCGATACTCCCGGAACTGCGGACACCCGACGCTTCAGCTCATCGTGGAACCCGATGACGCTGGCGGCGTCGGGGTAGTAGGCTACCGGCGTCGCCAGGCGCATCGTCAGCACGTTTCGCGGATCGAAGCCGGAGTCGATCGCGAAGAGGTTCGCAACGCTCCGCACCATCAGCCCTGCCGCGGACACGAGCACCACGGCGAGCGCCACCTCCGCCGCGACGAGCGCCTGG
>JBGTMW010000044.1:0-2469 GCA_041743365.1 Gemmatimonadaceae bacterium | reverse complement strand
GGATGGGATGTGAAAACCTCTGCGGCCAAAGACTCCGTCGGCAAGGTCAAGGATCTCATAGTCGATCTCAACGCCATGAAGGTTCGCTATCTCGACGTGGAGCTCGATCGCAAGGCCGTCGGGTTGGATGACGACCGACATGTGCTGGTCCCGATCGGCACGGCCCGGCTCGACGAAAAAGACGACGACGTGATCATCCGGGAATCGGTTGCCGACCTCCGGATGATGCCGGCCTACGATCGGAAGACCTTCACTCGCGATTCGGAGATGGAGCTGCAGTCGTGGTACGATTCCAGGTCGGGTACGGCTGGAAAGGCAACCCATCCGGCCGGCCGCGGAGATTCCGATGCACGCTTCTTCGACGACAAGGGCTTCTGGGGCAAGCGCCGCCAGGGAGCCGGAAAGGCATACCTCACACGATCGGAGGAAGAGCTCGCGGTTGGAAAGCGCACGGTCGAAGCGGGCTCGGTCGACGTCCGGAAGCACGTGGAGACGGAACGCGTCAGCAAGACTGTTCCGGTGACGCGTGAATCCGTCACTGTCGAGCGGCGCCCCATCGATGCCGCGTCGGCCGCAGGCGCGAGCGGTCGCGCGGAGATCCGCGGCGATGAGATCCGGGTGCCCGTCATGGCAGAGGAGGTCGTCGTCAGCAAGCGCACGGTCCCGAAGGAGGAAATCGTGATCAGGAAGCACACCGTGCAGGATGAGAAGACGGTCGAGGCCGACCTCCGCAAGGAGCGGGTCGAGGTCGACAAGCAGGGCGCCGTCGAGCGTGATCAGCGGCGGTAGTCGGTGATTTGCACGAGACGCTCACAGCGATTCCGGAGTGAGCGTCTCGTGAGACCGCCCGCTGGAAGGAGCTCAGGCGTTCACGGAATCCGTGATGTACCGCTCGCCAATCCGTCGCCCGTCGGCTCGCCTCTTCCGTCGACATCGGGCCGCCTGACTCCGGCCCCGTCACGGGAGGAGACGATAGAGCCCGCGTACGGCGCCGGATCCCAGGCGTCTCGCGGGACGATCTTCGGCGTGCCGGGATCGGTCTCGTAATGCGGGGACATTATCTGCACGCCGACCTCGTTGAAGCAGTCCTGGATGTTCGAGTGCAACACCGATAGCACCGCGACCCGCTCCTCCGGCCGCTCGATGACTGCGTTGAGCTGATACTCGGCATAGAAATCCGAGAGTCCCGTTTGCCTGACGAACGGCCGCGGCTCGTCGCGCAGCCCGGGTGTCCGAATAGCGGCATCGATGAGCAAGGCATGCACCTGTCGCCAGGGCGTGTCGTACCCGATCGTGACCGACGTGTACAGGATCACGCCGTCACCGTCACCATCCCCGGCGAGTCGCGAGTAGTTCTTCGTCGTCGTTCCCACCAGCACCGCGTTCGGGATCGTCACCAGCTCCTGCTTGTTGGTGCGCACCTTCGTTGAAAGAAGTCCGAGCTCGACGACCGTTCCTTCAGTCTCATCGACGCGAACGTAGTCGCCCGGTTTGAGCGCCCGCGCGTACATGAGTACCAGTCCGCTCATCGCCTGGTTCACCACTCCCGACGAGCCCAGCGAGAGCACCAGACCGACGAAGACGCTGACACCCTTGAACACATCGCTCCCGCTCCCCGGCAGGTAGGGGTAGGCGACGACGAGCGCGAACAGCCAGAGGAGCGCGGTGACGAGCCGGCGGGTCGGCTGCACGGTGTCCGCGTGCACCCAGGTGACACTCACCTCTCCGGTTTCGATCGCCTGGAATACCGTGGTCACGAGCCTCGCCAGGAACCGTGTGGCGAAGAAAATGAGAACCACGGTAAACAGCCCGGGGATCGCGCCGAGCGCGCCCAGCGTGAGCTCCTTGACCGTCTCCACGAGATAGGAGCCGAGCGCTTCCCCCCACGGAGCGCTGTATGGAAAGCGCGTCAGGACGTACGTCAGCCAGAGATAGGCGCCAAACAGACCGAGCCCCCACGCAACGAGTTCGAGTCCCCGGCGGAGGAATCCGAGGATCTGGTCCGCGCTCAGGAGCGTGAAGCCGCTTATCGACAGCGAGGGCAACCTCGGACCGGCGACCTCCGGCATGCGCGCGACCGCGACACGCCGCAACCGCTGCAGAACACGAAGAAGAACGATGAAGGCGATGGTCGCGAGGAGCGCCGAGCCGACCGCCCACAGCACGTGAATCAGGCTGCGCTGCTCACGCTCCGCCTGGATCGCGAAGGTCAGGTTCCCGGAAACCCGGGTGCGTGCCTGCTCGAGCGTTTCCCCCTCGCGCGCATCGAGATCGGCGGGGGTAATGGCGAGCAGGGGGCGGCCGCCCACGGAAAACAGCAGTCCCTCGGGGATCTCGCTCGCCGAGACGGTGTCGGCTACATCGGCGTCGGCGAGGCTGCGTATGCGCTGGGCGGCTGCTTCCGCGCGCTCCTGAACGGTGCGCGCACCGAGAGGTGCGCGAAACACGAAGACCGTACGGTTCTGGACG
>JBGTMW010000043.1:0-4150 GCA_041743365.1 Gemmatimonadaceae bacterium | reverse complement strand
GCGGCGCGTGCTGGCCGCGCCGGCGACTGTTCCGACACGCTCGAGCTCCAGAGCCAGCGCCTCGCCGAAGAGCCGCTTCGCATGCTTCAGCGGGACGCGATCCTGCGGGCGCTTTGGTCCCGCGAGACTCGGCTCGACGGTGCCGAGGTCCAGCTCGATCGTGTCGCTGAAGACGGGGTCGGGTGTCTCGTCCGTGCGGAAGATTCCCTGCTCCCGGCAGTACTTCTCGACGAGCCTGATGTGATGCTCCTCGCGACCCGAGAGCCGCAGGTACTTCAGCGTCTCGGCGTCCACGGGAAAGAATCCCATCGTCGCACCGTACTCCGGCGACATGTTGCCGATAGTCGCGCGGTCTGCGAGGGAGAGGCTCGACAGTCCGGTGCCGTAGAACTCGACGAACTTCCCCACGACCTTCTTCTTCCGCAGCATCTCGGTGACGGTGAGGACGAGATCCGTGGCCGTCGCGCCCGGCGGAAGCTTTCCGTGAAGCTTGAACCCGACCACCGGCGGGATCAGCATCGACACCGGCTGGCCGAGCATCGCGGCTTCGGCCTCGATGCCCCCGACACCCCAGCCGAGCACGCCGAGGCCGTTGATCATCGTCGTGTGCGAGTCGGTTCCGACGAGTGAATCGGGGTAGGCGACCGTCTCGCCATCTGCCTTGCTCGTGAAGACGACGCGGCCCAGGTACTCGAGATTCACCTGATGACAGATGCCCGTGCCGGGGGGAACCACGCGGAAGTTCTCGAAGGCTTCCGCTCCCCAGCGGAGGAACTGATATCGCTCGAAGTTCCGCTCGAACTCCCGCTCGGTGTTCAGGAGGAACGCCGCCTCGGTGCCGTACTCGTCCACCTGGACCGAGTGGTCGATGACGAGGTCCACGGGCTGGAGGGGATTGATCTTCTTCGGATCGCCACCGAGGCGGGTTATCGCGTCGCGCATTGCCGCGAGGTCCACCACCGCGGGAACCCCAGTGAAGTCCTGGAGAAGCACCCGGCTCGTGCGGAAGGAGAGCTCACGCTGGAGCGAGCCGCGGACGTCCCAGGTCGCCAGCGCGGTTATGTCATCGCGCTTGACGAAGGCATCGTCCTCGTTGCGCAGAAGGTTCTCGAGCAGCACCTTGAGACTGAAGGGCAGCCGCGAGGCGGTGCTGCCGGGCAGGCCGCGCAGCGCGTCGAGGCGGAAGATCGTGTAGATCGTGCCGTCGACGTCGAGCGTCGCGCGGCTACCGAACGAGTTCAGATTTGCCATGATCACCCATCGTGAGAGTGCTCCGCGGTCCGATCGGACGGGAGCATGGTTGACGGGATAGCACCGTCGCCAGTATGAGGCCAGTTCCGCAATTTATCACCGCTCTCCTCGTGGTGCCGGAACGGCACGCAACTTCCGCCAGAGGCAGGCCATGTCACGCGCATTCGTAAACGAGGACGCAGGCGGCGGCCGTCAGTTCCGGCGCTTCGACCTTCCCGCCCGGGATGACCCGACTTTCGACGAGCACGCGGCTCGCGCGCTCCTCGATGCCGCGGTGAACGCGGATACCGAGAGCGCCGAGCAGGCGACGGGGTACTACTGGGGCGAGACCCGGCTGCGTTCGCACGTCGAGAGGGTGCTGGCGCAGGCCCGAAGCGAAGGGGATCCGGCGCTCGTCCGCGCCGCCGAACGGTTCCTGCGCTAGACCTCGCACTCGTCGCAATTGGCCTGGTACCGGAAGGAGAAAGCACAGGTTCAGTCCGAGGCGCTCGATGTCGTGAGCCTGGCGGCCGGGCTCGTCGGCATCGACTCGACCAGCGGGCGCGAAGGCGAAGTCATCGACTACCTCCATGCGCTTCTCGTGGCGCGGCGCTGGTCGGTGCGGCGCATTCCCGTGGGCCCCGGGCGCGACAATCTCCTGGCTACCTCGTCCGACTCGCCGGTCGCGACGCTCTCTACCCACGTGGACACGGTGCCGCCCTTCATTCCGCCGCGGATCGAAGGCGGCCGCCTCTGGGGACGCGGCTCATGCGACGCGAAGGGGATCGCCGCGGCGATGATCTGCGCCGCGGAGGAGCTTCGCGCGCAGGGAGTCGCGATCGCGCTTCACCTGCTGGTGGGCGAGGAGGTGAGTCATGATGGCGCGCACGCCGCGAACGCAATCCCGACCACGAGCCGGATCATGGTGAACGGCGAGCCGACCGAGAGCACGCTCGCGGTCGGAACCAAGGGTGCGATCCGGATCACCGTGCGCACGACAGGGGTCGCGGCGCACTCAGCCTATCCCGAGCGTGGCCGCTCCGCGACGCTGGCCCTCGTGAACCTTCTCTCGGAGCTTTCCGCGCTCGATCTTCCGCGTGATCCGATTCTCGGCGACACGACGATCAACATCGGGACGCTTTCGGGCGGAGTCGCGGACAACGTCACGGCGCCGAGCGCGGAAGCGCGCCTCATGGCGCGCACGATCGGTCCGGTGGATGACATCATCGCACTGCTGCGCCAGTGGGCGGGGTCACGCGCGACGATCGAGCCCGGCATCATGGTGCCGCCGGTGCGGCTGAACACCGTGCCCGGTTTCGAGACATCCGTGGTGGCGTACGCCACGGACGTTCCGGTGCTCACTGCGTGGGGAGAACCATATCTGTTCGGTCCGGGCTCGATCCACGTCGCGCACACTGACGGCGAGTACGTGGAGATCGAAGAGCTGCGTGGCGCAGTGGAGAGTTATCAGCGGATCGTGATCGAAGCGCTGAAGCGGAGCTGAGATCTCGCGGAGGGGACAGGAGGCCGTCACGCTCCGGCCGCTCACCGCTGCGACGCGATCGGCTCCTCTCCCTCGGCCGGCGGTACCTGCTCCTTTTCCGGATCGACGCGCTCCGTAGTGATCGCCCCCGTGGGGCAGTGGTGGACGAAATCACCATCGGACGGTCCCCAGTCCACGAGATCGCGCTTCGCGAATGCCTTGCGGAGGGGACCGAGCGCCATGAGAGTGGGTGCGAGCGCGACGCAAATGCCGCATCCGATGCAGCGCTCCGGATCGACCTTCACCCGAACCTCGCGGCGGGGATAGATCCCCGTCGCGGCCCCGAAGGCCTCGTCCATGTACGCGAGCGTCTCGCGCGCCGAGCGATAGCCCTCGTCGACGAGTGCGGTCGTGTTGCCGAAGCCGAACCAGCTGAAGTCCGACACGCGCGGGCGGATCAGCATCATAGGCGGGCCATCCCAGTGATCGAGAGGCATCTGCTGGAGCGCGTGCATCATGCACGTCGCGGCGCGCATGTATATCGACGCGAAGCCCTGGCCGGCGATGTCCCTGCTGTGGGTCAGGTCGGTGCTTCCCACATCGACCGCGATGATCCCGTCCATGCCGAGTCCCGCTACTGCGACGGGGAGGTTGTCCACGGTGCCGCCGTCGATGCAGACGCGATCGCCGACGCGCCCCGGGGGGAAGAACCCGGGAAGCGCGCACGAGGCGTACACGGCTTCGTTGATGGGAGCGTCGCGCAGTCCGGGCAGTCCCCAGACGACCTGGCTTCCGCGCTCGAGGTCCACGGTGTTGACCAGAAGTCGCTGGCGGATGTCGTCGAAGCGGTGGTGCGGTGCGATGTCGTCGCAGAGCTCGCGAAGGGGCTCCTCCTGATAGATGGAAGCCGAGCGGGCGCGCGAGAGGATCATCTCCATCCGGTTGAGGCGGAAGAGGTCGCGCCGCCTGAGGGCGGTGGCGCGCTCCTGCATCTCTCCCACGCTCATCCCGCCGATGCGCGCTGCGCCAATGAGCGCTCCGATGCTCGTGCCCGCCCATACGGCGGGCACGATTCCCATCTCATCGAGCGCCCGCAACACCCCTATGTGCGCGAATCCCTTCAGTCCGCCTCCGCCGAGTACGACGGCTATCCGGCGCGTGCCGACGTCTGACATCGGGAAGGGGTGACCTACCTGTTGTAGTGCAGGTAGAGCCCATACACGGCGACCGCCGTTCCGCTCATGGCGATGATCGCTCCCGTGTCACCCCCCACCAGGGCCAGGCCGATTACCGCTGCGGCAGAGCCGCCGATTATCATCGACCTGCTCGTGGGCATTCTCCAGTCGACGGGAGCGGGCGCCGCGAGGCCGGCGTTCATGCGTGCGGGCTGCCGGGCGTCGCGCAGCAGGATCGGGGAAGCCGGCACGATCACCGGCG
>JBGTMW010000042.1:0-1762 GCA_041743365.1 Gemmatimonadaceae bacterium | reverse complement strand
AATGCACGGCCGACGTCTTCTCGTCGGTCTCGCGTTCGAGGTCTTCATCGGCGATCGCGTGGACGCGTTCGCTCCCCGCGGCCTGGATCCAGACCTTGTCCTCGATGCCGCGCAGGCGCGCGAGCGCGCGGCGGCGCTCGTCGGCATCGTCGTATTCGATCAGCATCGTCGCCTTGAGGTTCGTCCCGTCCGGCACGAGCGGGTTGTACGCGTCGAGCTCGCCCTGGATCCCCTCCTCCTCGAACATCTTCTCCCAGTGCAGCATCTCCTGGATCTGGTAGCGCATCGTGAGCTCGTCCTCGAATGTGAGCGTCACGCGCTCGCCCAGGTGCACGGTGCGCGCCTTCTTGTGTGCGATCACCTTGGAGCGGAACTCGCGGCGGGTCTTGGCGTACGCTTCCAGCGTCAGCAACGATTCACGCGTGATGCGCGGTGTCGGCGCCCCGGTCGTCGTCTTCATTCGAGACCGTAGGCCATGCGAACCAGCGTCAGCGGATGCAACTTGCGCCCACGCATCGGCGCCTTGCCCGACATCCCCTCCGCGATCCGGCGGCCTGCGATCGGGCAGTCCGAGCTGACATAGTCCGGGTCCGGCTCGGCCATGCGGTTGAACACCGGCTTGCCGATCTTCATCGACGCCGCGTAGGTCTCGCGCCTGACGCCGTACGTGCCATCGTGTCCCGCACAGCGCTCGACGGTGCTGACTTCCGTGTCCGGAACCCACTCCAGCACCTCGCGCGTCTTCTGTCCCATGTTCTGCACGCGCGAGTGGCACGGGATGTGATAGCTGACCTTGCCTAGCGGTTGCTTGAAATCACGCCGCAGCAACCCGTCCTTGTTGCGCGCGACAAGGTACTCGAACGGATCGAACACCGCATCGCGAACCAGCGTCATGTCGTCCTCGCCCGGAAAGATCAGCGGAAGCTCCTGCTTGAACATCAGCGTGCACGAGGGTACCGGCGTGAGGATCGCGTACCCGTCGCGGGCCAGCGCAGCGAGGACGGGGATGTTCGTCGTCTTGAGCTTCTCGACGCCTTCCAGATCCCCGAGCTCGAGCTTCGGCATGCCGCAGCACACTTCCTGCTCGGCGAGCACGAACGGGATCCGGTTGTGCTCGAGGATGCGCGTCAGGTCACGCGCGATGCCCGGCTCGTTGTAGTTCGCGTAGCAGGTGGTGAAGATCGCGACCTTCCCGGGCGTGCGCTCTCCGTCCCGCACGGGCCACGCCAGCGATGCCGGCGCGCCGACGCGGAACGACTGCTCGGCAAACGGCGGAAGCGCTGCCTCCTTAGCCACGCCCAGCGTCGTGTCGAGCATGCTTCGCATCGCCGGGGTGCGATTGGCCCAGTTGATCGTCCTCGCGACGACGGGAATGGACGCCAGCTTGCCCAGCCGGTCGGTGCCGGTGAGCATCCGGTCCCGAAAGCTCGCGCCCCGCGTGCGGAACTTGTACGCCTTGGCGCGCAGCATCAGGTGCGGGAAATCGACGTTCCACGGATGCGGCGGAACGTACGGACACTTCGTCATGAAGCAGAGGTCGCAGAGGTAGCAGTGGTCGACGACCTTCCAGTAGTCCTTCTTGTCGACGCCGTCGACTTCACCACTCTTGCTCTCGTCCACGAGGTCGAACAGCGTCGGGAACGACTGGCACAGGCTCACGCAGCGGCGGCAGCCGTGGCAGATGTCGAAGGTCCGCTCGAGTTCCTTGTTCAGCGACGCTTCGTCGTAGAACTCGGGGTTGCGCCAGTCGAGCGGATGGCGC
>JBGTMW010000041.1:0-5920 GCA_041743365.1 Gemmatimonadaceae bacterium | reverse complement strand
GAGCTACATCGTCCTGGGAGGCGGTGTGCTCTTTCTCGGCTTCTCGGCGTTTCGCGGCACCGCCGGGTTCGCGGAGAATCTGATCGCCTACACGTTCGGTGTCGGCATCAAGATCTTCATGTTGTACCTGATCGTCGGTCTCGGAAGCCAGATGGCGCGGGGATGGATTCCGCTAATTCAATCCAGCGACTTCTTCGGTCCGGCGAGCCCGCTGCTTCAGGTTGTTGGCGGAGCGATCATCTTCGCCGTCCTGGCGATCCGGATACCGAACGCGGTTGCGAGCAGGCTATCAGGGAACTCGAGCTTCGGGATCGCCCGAGCATTGCGCTCAACCGGTTGAACTCGCCGTAAGGCCCCGGTAACCGCGCGATTACCCGCGCAGGATACCCGCCCGCATTACTCAGAATGCAGATGCTTCATCCACGGAGTATCGAGGAAGCGCTGTACGTCGGCAACGGAAGCGGGCGGTGGGCCCGGGGCCAGGAACCGTTCCACGATCTTCCCGAGCGCATCGGCGACTATTCGCTCGGCGGCATCCGCATAGACGTGGAGGTCGAGGCGCGCCGGGAGTGCCTCATGGACGATCTGGTTGCGCGCGTCGTAGATGCGATGCAGCGCAAATCGGGCACGAGCACGTCGATAGGTAACCTCGGCTTCAACGGCGGGGCTGTAATCGCGTGGCTTGCCCGATCGCCAAGGTACCTCGGGCGGCGGATCGGCAAAGCGCCGGAGCGCCGCATGGGCATCCTCGCGTGTTGTCGCCCATGCCTCGCAGTTCGTCTCCGATATCCTGAGCGTGACGGCGTAATCGCTCACTGGGCCGAAGTCTCGCAAGAAATTTGGCGCTTTCGCCACTCCGTTCCGTATCCGGCGGCGCCAAGCCTGGGAGAGGGACAGACCTTCGACATCCCGCCATGTGATATGGAGACTCGCGGCAACGTCGATCGCTTTGATCGCACTCGCCGGGACGAGCTGTTCCAGTCCGATCCAGTAACTCAGCAGGCGATCGAGCGGACGCTCAGCGTAGAAGCCATGGCGGAAACGACCAATCGCACGGATCACCCGCCGCTCGAAATCCGTGGGCGTGCGACCCTTCTCCAGAATGGAGAAGAGTCGCTGTGCATCCGCGCCCAACGCGACCAGCCCATCCCGTACGGCGTGTCGGCCTCCGTAAGGGCGCCCTCCGCCGTCCTGCTCCCAGCTCCCGCTCCAGAGTTCGCGCGACAGGTTGGCGACGCTCGTAGGCGCGCTTAGTCGGACCCGCAACCCATGACCGCGCTCTTTTTTGAGCATTCCTATTGAGAGCAGATCGATTGCGGAGAGCGCCCGCTCGCGCGACAGCCGAACCGCGTGCTGAGCGGAATCGGCACGCACGTCGACCACCACGCCCGTGCGCAGAGGAACCTCGTTCGGTGCCTTCGTCGTTGGCTGATGAAGGAGGACTCCGCTGATCGGCAGATCGGGCGTCTGCCGGGCGAGACCCCCGCCGAACCCATACTCTGCCAGGTCGTAGAAGACAACGTCACCGACTCGCCACAGGGCGCCACCCGCCTCGACGCCTTCCAGCTCCGCTGTTACCCGCCACATCTCGTCCAGCGGCTCGAGGCCCTTTACCAGGGCGTCGATGATACGCGCGAATACACCCGGGGACATCTTTTCCCACGGGCAGAGGTGCACGAGCTCCTCGTAGCGCCCGCTGACATTGACGGCTGCGCTATGCCAAGCGCTCCAGAACGACTTCGAGTCAGCCGAGATGGCAGCCAAGAACTCGTCAATGAGCGCTGAGTACGCCCCAGCGGAGAAGACACTCGCCCAGACAGGGGCGATCGCCGTGCCAAGGATAACCCGTGCCTCTCGAGCTGCGAGGCATTCGGCAATGAGTGCAGGGGAATCGACGGCTGCCGGGTCTCTGCGCGCTCTTCGCATCGCGAATATCCCGTCAAGCGCGTCACCGATATCAACTGCGAGGGCCGACCCAGCGGTGCTCGCAGCGCGCCGCCCTCCGCGCTCCGCGATCAGGCCACCCGCTGACCCGAGGAGCGCATCAGCAGAGAACAGGTCCAGCGTCCGGAGGCGTTCTTCAGGATATCGATCGCGGTTCTCACCAAAGCCGATCAGCGCCACAAGATGGTCGGAGATTGCCTCCGAGGCGCCATCGATAGCGTCCGCTGCCGACGACCTCGGCACCGATCGTCGTTCATCGGATGCAGCGCGTTCAGCGACGTGCGCGACCGCGGCTTCACCAACAAGCTCGACAACCAGCTGTCCCAGCGCAGCTCGCTCGTCCGCGGCCATCACCCAGCCAGGTCCAAGAGGCTGGGGCGTCGTCGATGGTGAAGCCAACAGGTCCGACCATCTCTGGCCAAGCCGTCTCAGCGTTCGCTCCACTCGCCGTGTCCACCCGAAGTCATCGAAAAGATCATCGATAAGCGGGTGGTCGTCAGAAGACTCGGCGCGTGTGACGGTGGCGCGCTCCATCTGGGCGTGGATCTCAGCACCGTGGAGGAACGCGCGGATGCCATCCTCCACCGTCCGCGTGAGAACAGCATCACCCGAGAGAATTCCGAGATGAGGCCTGATCGTCTCGCGAAGGCTAGCTCGCACGAGCAAGCGTTTCGGGAGTCCAGAGTAGTAACTCGGCGCCTCCCGCGTGGCGACGCGACGATAGAGCAGGAGCGCCAGCACGTCGAGCGTCTCATCCCGGAAGGGTCGGCTGGGCGAAAGCGCCGTCATAAGTAGCCGTGCGAGCCTCTTGGCGGCCAGCCCGCGTGCCAGCAGAGAAAGGACTGACGAGTAATCTCCGATGGTTGCCGTAGGATTGGCGATGTGGCCGCGCAGTGCATTCATCTCCAGGGGGTATTCGGCATCGTATAGAGCGCATAAGGCGTCCCTGCGCGATACTGCTTCGCCCAGAAGGTCGAGCAGTTCCGAGAGCCAGGAGCGCTTCCCGCGGGGCGCCTTCTCGGCAGGGTCCTTCTTCCTGGCAAGCTCCGCCAACGTGGCCTCGACGATGTTGGGAAGCCACCGTCCGAGCAGCGCCTCATCCGGGCGCGCTGCCGCCCGCGTCCACCTGTCCAGCCACGCCACCAGCCTGCCGTAGCGCGAACCCTCAGCGCGGCGGCTTCGCGAAGACAGAGTTGTTCTCTCGCGACTCGAAGGCACGCTAGTCCGGCTGGTTGTCGTCAGGATTGGAAGTCCGCGGAGGGGCAATCAGTTCGAGCCCCTCAGTGGCGTATGCTGCTTCATACGCGTGCCTGACCATCCTTCACGGTCCATCCATCCAGAGGGCCGCAAGAACCGTCACGGTGGCGACAGAAGACAGCCCTCGTTCGAGCAATCGCTGAGTCAGCGCCGTGACTGTGCGCGCGTCGGAAACCACGTCATCGACAATTAGAACGTCCCGATATCCCGCTGCGGTAGGGAGCGAGCACGAGATTCCGGCGAGAACTTCCGGCAGCGTCAGGGAACCGGCGTGCAGCCCTGGCGCTTTCTCGAAGAACGGGGACAGGTCCTCACAATCACGCTGCACGGGAAAGGCGGCAGAGAAGTATGGCTCGGCATCGTGACGGGTCGATGGCGCGAGCAGCGCAGCATCGAAGGTGTGCGCGCGCGCCCACTCGGTTACGACCAGCAGTGTCGCACTAAGCTGACGATAGTAGACAAAGGCGTCGTGCGAACCGGCAACCGAGGGGGCGGTTCTGCGGAGGCTCCCCGATCGTACGGTATGGAGGTACCTCAACTCGCCCTGAGGTATGTTCGCGCGTGGCGTGCGCGCAAGGTATGCCAACACGGCTGTCGTTGGCGTCGGGGTTGTGGCGAGCGATAGCGGTGTGCTCGTGATCGATCGGTGTGGGACGGTCATGATAGTAGCGCTCGGCCAACACCGTGCTTGAGAGAGAGAGACTGGAGCGGGATGACATGAGTCGCACCGGGCAACCAGGGCGAGCAAAATCTCATGCAACTTCAGTTCGCACCCCGAAGCTGCTTCGTAAACCGTCAGAACGCCACGGCGCATTCCGAGGTACATCCGGTAAGACGGCTTTAGTTCGCAACGGGCCGCCATTGGCCGACCAGTGACCTCGCCCCGGAATGGGTCCTCGCCATGAGAGCCTGGCTCCAGGCAGCAAAGACTTCGTCCCGAGAACGGGACCCTAGCGAAACGAACGGGAGCGGAAGCTCGGCGACATCGCCGGTCAACCATCTCACTTCCGCTCGCAACGAGTTCATGAATGCGTTCGGCGATCTCGCCAAGGGGAAGCGCAACTGGCAGCTCATGGCCTTTGCTTTGGCCGGGATCCTCGTGTTCGTGACGAGCGCCTACGTACGACTCGCTTCCTCCTCGCGAGTTGTTCCGTACGTCGTGGAGGTCGACCGACTCGGGCAGATTGTAGCTGTCGGCACGGCTGAGCAACTGACGACGCCCGATCAGCGACTCGTGGCCTCCCAGCTTGCGCAGTTCGTTCGCTCGATCCGCACGGTTCTGCCAAGCGCAGCTGCCGCGGCACAGGCGGAGATGGTGAGACGCGGTTACGCGTATGTCGCGCCGGAAGCCGCCGGGTTTCTCAACGACTACTTCGGAAGCCCGAGGAACGATCCAAGGCTGCTCGGGACACGCATTACCCGACAGGTCGACGTAGCAAGTGTTCTTCGCGTGCCCAACTCTGACGTGTGGCGACTCCAATGGTCAGAGACTGAGCGATCCACCCAAGCGGGCGGCCCGGTACGCACCACGGCATGGGAGGGCTACGTCACAGTAAGCATCGCCGCACCGGCAACGGCCGAAGCTGTCCAGGACAATCCGCTCGGCCTGTACGTGACATCGGTGAACTGGACGCAGATCGCCGAGAGCGCGCCATCGTGGCCGGCCGCCGACCAGAAAACCGTACCAGACTCACCCGGCCCCAGACCCGATTCAGGAGCTACGCCATGAGCAGCCAAACATCGACCCGAGCGATTGTGTGCCACCTCGTAGCAACGATCACCGCGATGATCGGCGTTGCTGGTCCTCTCTCGAGCGCCACCGCACAAGCGAGTCAGGCACCACCAGGAGCTGCGATCTCAGCGGGAGACGCCAAGCGGTTCGCTGCTGATCCGACGACTGCTCGGCCTCCCGATCCGATTACCGCAGCGACGATGGAGTACCAGTCGGGTGGCGTCGCCCGCACCGTGGTCGCCGGCAACTTCGTCACCTTCCCCTACGCACACTCTCAGCCCACGCTCGCGTGCACGGTGCTTCGTGCCTGCGTGATCGAGCTGCAGGCCGGAGAGATCGTGTTGAGTCGAATTGCGGGCGATACGGAGCGATGGGAGGTGACTCCGGCTCCCGCCGGCCGAGATGGTCGGACCGTGCTGATCGTCGTCAAGCCTCGCGACTGCGACATCACGACGAATCTCGTCCTCGCGACCGATCGCCGGCTGTACGACCTGACGCTCGATTCACCACCGTGCAAGACAGGATCGACGAACCCGCAGCAACCGTACGCCCGACATGTGCGCTTCTACTATCCGGATGAGACGGTCGCAAAGTGGGCCGAGCCCGCCGAGCCCGCGCCGATACGTATTGCACCGGATGTCCTCTCGCTCAACTTCGGATACCAGGTAAAAAAGGATCGAAAGTTTCCCTGGATGCCCGCTCAGGTATTCGATGATGGAGGGCGAGTCTACATCAAGCTGCCTGACGAGGCCAGGAGATCGGCCGCGCCTGTTCTGTTCGTGCTGGAGGAGGACGGTAGCAGGACGCTCGTCAACTACAGCGTGGTTGGCAGTGACACCTATGTAACCGATCGCCTCTTCGACAGGGCAGTGCTGGTTGGCGGTGCGGGCGGGAAGGAACAGAAGGTGACGATCGAGCGCAAAGGAGGCGGGCGATGAACGCCAACCTCTTTTCGCGCGGCTCCGACCCGACGCAGGATGGTTCGGC
>JBGTMW010000040.1:0-2866 GCA_041743365.1 Gemmatimonadaceae bacterium | reverse complement strand
CGAGCCCATCCGAGACGACGGCGCGCGCGGCCGCTCCCGCGCGTGCCAGGGCGACGGGGTCGTGCAACCACTCCGCAAGTCGATCGGCGAGCTCCGGCGTCGATCTGATCATCACACCTCCGCCCCGCTCGAGGAGCCTGGAGGCATCACGGCTGCCTCCCGTGCGAGGACCGAAGGTGACCGGAACCGCGAAGGCGGCCGGCTCGATCACGGAGTGAAGTCCCGCCCGGTGGAAACCGCCGCCCACATAGGCGAACGTCCCGAGTGCATAGAGGTCACCGAGCACCCCCACCCGGTCCACTACGATGACATCGGCGCGTCCCGCCGCGGGCTCCCCGAGTCGAGCACACGGCACGCCGGCGTTCCGGGCCCATTCGATGATGGCACCGACGTGGGCCGCAACGGGCTCATGTGGAGCGATGACGAGCCGCAGACGGTGGCTCTCGGCGCGCGCGCGCTCGAAGGCGGGGAGGAGCACCCTCTCATCCGCTGGCCAGGTCGAGCCCGCCACCAGCGTCGGCCGATCGCTCGCCAGGGCCGCGAGGAGCGGTGCGTCGAGGTCGGCGCCTCGCGCGCGCTCCCAAACCTGGTCGTATCGAGTGTCGCCAGTTACGCGGATCGCTTCCCGGCGAACGCCCAGCCTCTCGAGTCTCCGGGCATCCGCCTCATCGACCGCACCGACCGCATCGAGGCGTGCGTACGCGGTGCCGAGCAGGGCGCGGCCGATCACGCCCCCGCGACCCGAGCGCGCTGTCATCGTTGCGCTTATCATCCCGAGGCGCACGCCGCGAAGGGCGGCCTCCTCGACCAGAATGGGCCAGAGATCCAGCTTGGCGAACACCAGGGCGGAAGGACGGATTGCATCCAGCGCCGTCCGAACGTCCACTGCCGTATCGAAGGGCAGGTAATCGGTAAAGTCGGCGTCCAGCCCCCGGGCGAAGCTCTCGGCGCTCGGCGAGAAATGTGTGTACGCGAGCTGGACGTCAGGGCGCTCGGCACGGATCAGCCGAATGATTGGGCGTGCCTGGAGACCCTCCCCTACCGAGGGGGCATGGATCCATAGCAGCGGCCTTGCCGGGTCGCGCCCGGTTGTCGACCAATGCCTGTAACGATCGAGAATGCCGCGGCGCGCCCGGAGGGTCCTTACGAACTTGTTCCCGCTGACGGGTGCAGCCGCCGCGAGCACTCGCGCGAGGTGACCCATCCCCGCGTATGCAGGCCGCAGGGCGGGATGCACGGCGCTTCACCCCGCTCCGGCCCGGGCGACCTGCAGTGCCTTCGCTATCGAGTCCCGGAACACCTCGATCGGGTGTGCGCCTTCGATCCGGATCGCGTCGCCTATGAAGAATGTCGGCGTCGACCGCGCCCTCGCGGCCAGCGCCCTGTCGTAGTCCGCACGGACGAGCGGCTGCATGGCCCGCGCCTCCATGCACGCACGCAGCTGCTCGCGATCGACCCGTGCTGTGGTGGCGACCGTGTCGAGGAAGAAGGGTGTGCCAGTCGGGAGTGGCGTCCATACTTCCTGCGTATCGAAGATCGCGTCATGGAATTCCCAGAACCTGCCCTGGGTACCCGCGCAAAGCGCCATCTCCGCAGTCGCCTGGGCGTGCTGGTGCTGCTGGAGTGGAAGGTTCAGATATGCCAGTCGGATCCGCCCGGTCTCCACGAACTCGGTCACGAGGGCGGGGAAGGTCCGGTCGTGCCAGACCTTGCAGTACGGGCACTGGAAATCGCTGACGATCACGACCCATACGGGGGCTGCCTGATTGCCAAGGATGCGGGAGCGGTCAGCAATCGCTACGAGGGAATCGGCCTGAGCCGGCGCGGCGAGCGCAGCCGTGCGGCTCGACGGTTCCCTGGCGCTGTCAGATTGCGTGTTGCCGACGTCATGGCCCGAGCAGGAAGCCGAGACCGTGAGAGCGAACATCACGGTGGCGCGCTTCGCGCGCCAGATCACCGAAGCGGAGGGAGTCATCATTGTGCCGGGTGTGCCGTCGACGTTGTCGAACGGTCGAGGTCGGTTCGTTGAGCGATCGTGAGGCCCGCTGACTGGAGAACGCCGACGACCGATCCCGTCGAAGGGGAACGCGAATGGTCGCGGGTCAGTCCGCAGTGGGGCTTGGATCGACCTCTGCAACGCCGCTTTTCGCCGCCGGCTTTCACGTCTGACGGTGCATGATGGTATCATACCATCGCGAACGGCGGCCCGCGTCGGGATATATGGCTTTTCCGGCGCCCGCATTCGCGGAACATCGCGGTCCTCAGCAGGTATTCGGTGCGTGGCGGTGCTGGTCGGCGCAGATTTCGCGTTTTATCATTCTCGTCGCATGTGCGGCGATCGTTCGCGGAGTCCTGCGATGAGCTTCTCTCGATCGATGAGAGCAAACCCGAACAAGGCATACCTCTTGCACCGTCGCACCCGTTGACGATCGCGTATCGCCCACGCAATTCGTGCCGGCACTCCTCTGCTATGGCCGCGTGGTCAAACCACCAGACGCATCGATCCTGAGAGACCCAGTCACAATGATTCCATCGCTTCGGGAGGACACATGCGCACGATGAGAGCGAGTGCAGCGTTCGTCGCTGCTGTCGTGGCGCCGATCTTCGGCGCTACATCCATCGGCGCACAGCAGGGCATCGATCCGTATCCGGCAACCATGCACTACGGCACCGGCCTCATCAACATTCCGGTCGGATGGGTTAGCCCGGTTTCCGGAGACGGCTGGTTCAACATCTCCGGAAAGCGGATTCAGTACTACGGTGCGGCCGATGCGAGCTTCGCGACGCAGTTCAACACCAACGTCGCGCTCGACACCCACTGGGCCGGCCGGTTCTCGCTCGGGATTTCGGCGTACAGTCAGAACCC
>JBGTMW010000039.1:0-3807 GCA_041743365.1 Gemmatimonadaceae bacterium | reverse complement strand
TCGCCCTCGACACGACCGAGTTCGCCTTCAACCTCGCCTCGGCGCGAACCCGGCTGAAACAGTCACAGGCGAACTACCGGGCGGAGATCCTCACCGACTACCGCATCACCGATCCCGCCCTGCGCGCATCCCGCGATACCGCGGCGCGCATGAAGAGCGGCCTCGCCGACGCAGAGATCCAGCTCCAGCGCGCGGAGATGGACTACGAACGTGTGCGACTCCGCGCGCCGTTCAGCGGCCGCGTCGCCAACATCAAGGCGGTGCCTGGCCAGCGCGTCGGGCCGGGCACTGAAGTCATGACGATCATCGACATCGACCCGATCAAGGTCGAGGTCCAGGTGCTCGAGAGCCAGATCGGCTACCTCGCCCGGGGGCGCCAGGCTCAGATCACCTTCGCCGCGTTTCCGGAAGAGGAGTTCGTCGGTCGGATAGAGACCACCAACCCCATGGTGGACCAGACCACACGAATGGCGCGTGTCACCGTGTCGATCCCGAATCCCCGCGGGCGCATCCTCCCGGGGATGTACGCGCGCGTGAAGCTCGACGCGACGCGTCTCGCGGACCGGATCCTCGTTCCTCGCACCGCGATCCTCCAGCGCGGACGCGATCTCGTCATGGTCTACCGACCCGAGGGAGACCACGGCGTCGCGGAATGGCGCTACGTCACCATCGGCCTGGGGAACGACGACCTCGTCGAGATCCTGGACAACCCGGACACGAAGATGGTCGCCCCGGGGGAGATCGTCCTCACCAACGGCCACTACACCATCGCGCACGACGCGCCGGTGCGGCTCGTGAACAAGCCGGACGCCAACGGAACATCGAAGCAGTAGCCCCGGGTAGCGCTCGCTCCCGCGGCACACCCGACATCAGGACCACCTCATGAAGGCTTCGCGCATTCCCAACATTGCGGCCCTCCTCGCGACGGCTCTCGCCTTCGCGACGCCAGCCCGCGCGCAGGATTCCGCAGGGCCGGTGCTTTCGCTGGCCGAGGCGCTGCGTCTCGCGCACGAGAACAGCCCCATCTATCGCCAGGTGCTCAACGATCCCGAGGTGGACGAAGCCAACAGGCGAGCGGCGCTGTCGAGCTACTTCCCGACCCCGACCCTCAGCCTCACCACGGCCGGCGGACCGACGCGAACCGCCAGCCCGGATTCGTCGATCTTCGTGCGGTCGAGCAGGACGGGCATCGGCTTCGGGCTCGACATGATGATTCTCGATGACGGCAGCCGCAGGAACGAGCTGCGCTCCACAAGCCTCGGCGCCGAGCTCACGGACATCCGCACCGAGCTCGCGGGCATCGCGCTCCGGACACTCGTCACCCAGCGCTACTACGCCGCGGTGCTCGCGGACCGTGGAATCCTGCTCGAGGAACGCCAGCTCGAGACGCGCCGGAGCAATTTCGCCGACATGCAGGACCGCTTCCGCATCGCGCGCGCGACGCAGATCGATGTGATGGTCGCGGAGCTGGCGGTGTCCACCGCGGCAAACACACTGGAGCGTGCACGGGACGAAGCGCGAAAGCGCAAGCTGGAGCTGCTCGAGACGATCGGCGTGCGGATCGACCGCGAGATCCGTGTGGACACCATCGTTCCGCAGACGCTCGACCCTGCGCTGCTGACCACCGATTCGCTCCTCACGATCGCGCGGCGGTTGAACCAGGACCTCCGCCAGACCGAAGTGACGCTCGATCAACGCGGCATCGACGCCCGCTTCGCGCGCACCAGCCGCTGGCGGCCGACGGTGCGCGCATCCGCGTCCTACAATCGCGCGATCACCAGGAGCAGCTACGATGCCTTTCTCCGCCCCGATCTGCCCAACAGCATCTTCGCATTCAGTCTCAGCGCGGGCTACGATTTTCCGCAGTGGTTCCGCAGCTCCGCCACCGTCGTCTCCCGTGAAGCGGCACTCACCGACCAGCAGCTCGCGCTCCGCGCCCAGGCTCTCAGGATCGAACGACAGCTTCGGAGCCAGCTCATCGACCTCCAGGCGGCCGCACGCGACCTGGCTCTCGCCGAACGCGATGCCCGGACGCGGCGCGAGGTGATCTCGATCGCGGACGAGCAGCTCCGCGCCGGAACGCTCGCCTACTTTCAGTACCAGACCTACCTGGACCAGGCTGCGCAGGCCGAGCGCGCCGTGCTCCAGCGCAGGCTTGGCGTCATCTCGGCGCAGCTCGCGCTCGAGGAGACGGTCGGTGCGCCGCTGAGACCCTGATCGGTGTCGTTCTCCAGCAGGTCGATCGAGCGGCCCGTCGCGGTGGCGATGCTGTTCCTCGCCATCGCATTCATAGGCATCCTGTCGCTCCGGCGACTGCCCATCGACCTGCTTCCCGACATCGCGTATCCGAAGCTCGTCATCCATACCGCGTATCCCGACGTGGGCCCCGCGGAGGTCGAGCAGTTCGTGACGCGGCGGATCGAGGCGCAGTTCAGCCGGGTACCCGGCGTCGAGCGGATCGAGAGCGTGTCGCGCGAAGGCGTGTCGCTGGTGATCCTCCGCTTCGCGTGGGGGACGAACATGGAGTTCGCGGTGCTCAATGTCCGCGAGAAGCTCGACAACATGGGCGAGCTCGGAAACGACATCCGGCCGACGGTCCTCCGCACCGATCCCACGGCGGAGCCGATCATGACGCTGAGCGTCGCCGGGCGCGGCGACCTCCGAAACCTGAAGGATCTCGCCGAGTCGGTGATTCGACGGCGGCTGGAGCAGCTCGATGGTGTCGCGCAGGCATCGGTCACCGGAGGACTCGAGCGCGAGATCCAGATCGAGATCGAGCCGCGGCTCCTGGAGAGCTACGGACTCACGCTCGCATCGGTGAGCCAGGCGCTGGACGCCGCAAATCGGTCGGGTGTAGGCGGAACGATCCGGCGAGGTCGGTATCGCTACTCGCTTCGTACCATCGGCGAGTTCAGGAGCGTCGAGGAGATCGGCGAGGTCGTCGTCTTTAAGGATCTCCCGGGCGGCAATGCACCGGGAGCGCCTCCCGCCCGATCGCAGTACGTCACCCTGAGCGATGTCGCGACGATTCGCGACGGCTACCGCGATCGCGAGTCCATCGCCCGCTACTGCTCCGCGGCGCGAGTCGACTCGGCGAGCACGCGGCCCGCCTGTCAGGAATCCGTTGGGGTGCTGCTGTTCAAGGAAGCCGGCGCCAACACCGTGACGGTCTCCGACACGGTGCGCGTCGTTATCGAACAGCTCTCGCGCGAGTATCCCGAGCTCACGATCGATGTCGCCATGGATCAGGCGGGATTCATCGCGAATGCGCTTCAGAACGTGATGCAGGAGGTGGTGGTCGGCGGCATCCTCGCGTTCCTGGTGCTCTTTCTGTTCCTTCGCGACGCGCGCTATCCGGTCGCGATCGCGCTCGCGATCCCGCTGTCGGTGATCGCGACCTTCGCGCTGCTCGACGCCACCGGGATCTCGCTCAACATCATGAGCCTTGGCGGGCTCGCGCTGGGCGTGGGCCTGCTGATGGACAACTCCATCGTGGTCATCGAGAACATATTCCGGCACAGGGAGAAGGGGTTGTCACCGGCCGCCGCGGCCGCGCTCGGAGCGGAAGAGGTGCAGGCCGCGATCACGACGTCGACGCTCACGACCATCGCGGTGTTCGGCCCGATCATCTACGTCGAGGGAATCGCGGGTGCCCTGTTCGCGTCGCTCTCGCTGGCGGTCGCGTTCTCCCTGGCGGTGAGCGTGGTCGTCGCGCTCTCGCTGCTACCGGTGATGGCCGCGCGCTGGGGTACTGACGACGAGGTTCCCGCACCGACCCGCACGCGTCGGGCGATGCGTGCGGTGGGC
>JBGTMW010000038.1:0-3929 GCA_041743365.1 Gemmatimonadaceae bacterium | reverse complement strand
GCGTCGTGCGGAGGATCGCGAGGCCGAGCTCGAGCGCGCACAGCTCCGACATCGTGAGCCGCATCGGGCGCAGCAGGTGACTCGAGAGCACCGCGACGTTCGGCCCGTCGATCATGATCTGCACCCCTTCGACGAATCCGCCCGGCACGTCGTAGCGATGTGCGAGCGCCTCGAGATCGGCGAGCAGCACCTTGATGTCCGCATTCGCGATCGCGGCCACCTCGGCGATGGGATGATCCTCGCCGTCGGCGATTCGCGGGATGACGTGGAGCAGTCGGCGAAGCTGCGTCGCGGCGGTCTCGCTCATGTCGAGGCCGCTTCGCCGCCGCTCGCATCGGACGACGCATACATCGCCAGTGTCTCCGCCACCAGGCGATGGTATTCGTCGAACAGTGCACCCGTCCCGACCGGGATCGCGTCCCCGCCGAACGACAGCAGCCACCGCGCGAACGCATCGACGCGCCGGACGGTGAAGCTGCGCACATCCTCCCGTCCCACGAGGGGCTCGCCAAGCGCGGCAGCGGCCATCGCGGCGCCCGTGTGGCCACGGAAGGCGACCACCGCAGGGATCTCCTCACCGTCGCCCAGTTCCCACGGATGCCGCGAGCGCGCGTGTTCACGCAACCTGAACGACTTCGGGATCACATAGTCCGGCGTATCCTCGCGCGCAGTGTTCACCGTCAGCTCGCTCATCCGGCTCACGCGGAAGTTGCGCACGCCATCCTTCTCGATGTCGCGCGCCGCGAGATACCAGTGCGCATCCAGGAAGAAGAGTCCGTACGGCTCCACCTGGCGCACCGCGGTCGTGTCGGAGCCCATGGTGTGATAGTGAAACTCCACCGTCTTCCGCGCGACGAGCGCGGCGCCGAGCTGCTGGAGGATTCCCGCGTCCGCGCCCGCCCTCGGCGGCAGCACGCGTGTGCTCCCGGACTCCGACACATCGCCGATCGGCAGGTCGAACGCGAGCTTCCGTATCGCCGAGTCCACGTCGGCGGTGAGCAGCGGATCACCGAGCTCTCGTGCGCGACGCGCCGCCTCCGCCACTACCTCGAGCTCGTCGGGCTCGAAGGCGAGCGTCGTCAGCGCCTGGTAACCGTACTTTCCAACGCGCCGCGGCTTCGACTCACCGCGCGGCGTGGAGACGGCGAGATACGGAAGGTAGAAGTTCTTCGACGAGAGCCGGTACGCCGACTCATCGCTGCCCTCCTCACCGATGCTCTCGATCGGGATACCGAGCTGCTTCAGCTCGCGCTTGTCGCGCTCGAACATGCGCTTCATCGATGCGTGGTTCGTCCCGGTATAGCCCGGCACGCCGCGCTCGATGTCCTCGAAGGTGATCGGCGCGTGATGCGCGAGGAGCGTGGCGATGAGGTCCACCCAGCGCTGGAACTTGGCGGGGTTGGGCATCAGCGGGTGACATCCTCGTCAGTCCCCGATCGATACTCGTTGTCGTCGTCGCCGTCATCCCCGGCATCATCGTCCGCGTTGACATCGAACTCGTTGACATCGAAACCACCCGCTTCATGCTCGTCGTCCTCCGCATCCCCCCGAAACCGCGCATTCACCTCGTTCACCGCGTCCTCCGGCGTCACGCCGCCGTACACGACCTTCATCAGGGCGGGATACCAGAGCTCGTACATGTCGAGCGCGACGGTGATCATCGAATGCACCGCGGGAACGCCGAGCGCGCCGCCTTCGACATCGATCGAGACCTTGAAGCGTATTTCTCCGTCGGAGAAGTCGATGTCGAAGGCGCCGAACATGAGGCCGTGATTCGCGCGCATGAGCAGCTCGCACGCCGTGATGCGCTCCTCGTGCGGGATGCGGAGCGCGGATTGCGCGATCATCGTGACGAGGCGCGTGTCATCGTCCGCGAACAGCGCGCAGTTGTAAGCGGCGTGGTCACCCGAGACGCCGAAGGTGATGAGACTCAGCTCCTCGTTCGTCGTGTACGTCCACTCGCGATCATCGAGTGCGGCGATGATCGTCGGGAGGAGGGGCAGGGAGAGGAATCCGGGATCGGTCAGGCGAAACCGCGGGGCTGATGGGGAGAAGGGAGGGCTCCTGGCGAGAGGGTAGTCATGCCGGTGGACGCGCTCCTCATGATAGGGTGAGGGTATGACAGCAGGGTGCGCAAGCGCAGCGTTCCGCCGCCGGGTTCACTCGATGCCGAGCGCCTCGAGGTCGGCGAGATCCTTTCTCCGCCCGCTTGCTCGCTTGTTTCGAATGAAGGCGTCGAGGCCGAGCACGGGGGATCGTATGTCCTCGATGACGGCTTCGATGCGGCGCCCGACCACGTGTCCTAATCCAGCTCTGCGAGCTCGCCAAGTTTCCGTACGCGTACCGGCATGGTCGAGCGCGTGTACTTCGGGAGTTCGCGCCCGGTGAGCGCCCATGCGCGCGCCGAAAGTTTTGCGACGAGCGCGAGCCGGTCGGAGGCCGTCCCCCCGACCCTGGCGTCTCCGGCGTCCCGACTGTGCAGGGAGACGATGCGCACGGTCATTCCTGCTCGCTTCTTCGTCATGGCTCGTGGCGGTGGGGCGAGAGGTGGTCGGAGGAGACTGCGCCGGGATGGCAGTAAATCTATCATGGTCCTGTCAGTGCAGCGTGTCGGTTGGGGGCGGCGAGGGCGCCTCCTTCGCATTCGGAGTCCGGCACCGGGGCGAAGTTCGACTCAGCGCGGTGGCAGCCAGCGCGAGGGGGCGGAGCCGGACGTCAGGCCTCTCCCTCCCCGTCCCCGTCCACATCATCCTCGACATCGGCGGGCCCGAGCATCGCAACCGGCCCCGGCACCAGCGACCTCGATCCCTCGCGGCCGGCAGCTCTTTGCACGCCGTGGTTTAGTCAACTCGGGTAGCAGCGCCGGTATTTTAGCTTGCGCCGCGAAGCGAAAACAACACCGTTTCAGGAATTGTGCGATCCGCATGGACACGGATCTTTTCTGCCTGGTGTGTGCGTCGCGTGTGCGCTCACGGCGACATTTTCGAGCGGGAATGCTCGCGTTGCATGGTCCGACGCTGCCGGACGAGGCGACTCCACGGACTCTCGCCGACGGTCAGAGCACACGCCACCACGGAGCCGCCAAAACGTCCGGTGCCAACCACTCGAGCGCCGTCCCGGTGTGGAGCAGCAGCCCCGCTCTCGCCTTCCCGCCGTACTCGGCCCGGAACGATCGCAGCGCAGCGATGTCGCCGATGCGCGGACGCGTCGTCGCCTTGATCTCGATGGGCAGGAGCCGTCCCGCTGTCTCGATGACGAGATCCACCTCTTCGCCAGCCGCGGTGCGCCAGTAGGAGATCTCTGCGGCTTCTGTCCTCGCGTCGCGCCAGACGAGCAGGTCCTGCAGCACGAGGTTCTCCAGGTGCGCGCCCTCGGGGGACTTGGTCCCCGCCAGGTGGAGCGCGAGGCCGGTGTCACCCCAATACAGCTTCGGTGACTTGATCAGGCGCTTCGTGCGGTTGACGGCATACGCAGGCAGGCGAACGAGGACATACGACGTTTCGAGGAGATTGAGCCAGCGGTGCACCGTCGGCTGTGACATCGCCACATCGCGTCCGAGCTCGGTCTGATTCACGAGCTGGCCGAGCCGAAACGTCGCTGCACGCATCAGCCGCCGGAAATCCGGAAGCGCCGCGATTGCTGCCAGGTCCTGAAGGTCGCGCTCGAGGTACGTACGGACGTACCCCTCGAACCAGACAGCGCGGTCGTGTGGCGTGTCGAGCTCGAGGGATGGGGTCGGGAATCCCCCGCGCAGCGCGAGGTCCTTCCAGTCTGCCGCCTCGTCCGACTGCGAGGCAAGAATGTCGAGCCAGTCGGCCTCATCGCTGCCGATGAGATCTTCCCACACACCGGCGCTGCCGAGTCCGAGCCGCTCCCGCCGCGTCATCGGCCACAGGGTCAGGTAGCTGGCGCGTCCCGCGAGCGACTCC
>JBGTMW010000037.1:0-1797 GCA_041743365.1 Gemmatimonadaceae bacterium | reverse complement strand
GCGCTCGACAAGCTCGAGGCGGGCGGCAGCACCGCAGGCGGCGCCGGTCTCCGGCTCGCGTACGACGTGGCCCGACAGGGCTTCGGGGCCGAGCGGAACAATCGCGTCATCCTGGCCACGGACGGGGACTTCAACGTGGGTGAGAGCTCCGATGCGGCGATGATCGAATTGATCGAGCAGCGGCGTGACCAGGGGATCTTCCTCACCGTGCTCGGCTTCGGCACCGGCAACCTCAAGGACAGTCGGATGGAGCAGATCGCGGACAAGGGGAACGGCCACTACGCATACGTGGACAACCTGCGCGAGGGCCGCCGCATATTCGTGCGGGAGTTCTCCGGCACGCTGGTCACCATCGCCAAGGACGTGAAGATCCAGGTGGAGTTCAATCCGGCACGCGTGGCCGCCTACCGGCTGATCGGCTACGAGAACCGCGCCCTTCGCACCGAGGATTTCGCCGACGACCGGAAGGATGCCGGGGAGCTCGGCGCGGGGCACACGGTGACCGCGCTGTATGAGATCGTCCCCGCCGGTGCGTCGCTCGAGGGCACGGCCGGAGACCTCGACTCGCTCAAGTACACCCGAGTCACACCTCGTCCGGGAACCGGCGACGAGTGGGGCACGGTGCAGCTTCGCTACAAGGAGCCCACGGGGACGCGGAGCCGGCTGCTGACGCATCCGGTCCGGGCGCGCGGCAACGTGCGCGAGCCCAGGGGCGATTTCCGCTTCGCCGTGGCCGTGGCCGGATTCGGCATGGTGCTTCGCGACTCGGAATATCGCGGCAGCGCCACCCTCTGCCAGGTGCTCGACCTCGCGCGCGGCGCCGAGGGTGAAGACGAGGACGGCGAACGGGCGGAGTTCGTGCGGTTGGTGGAAGCGGCGAAGCTGCTGCACCTGGCTCAGGCGGGCGAAGGCGAGGCGCCGGTGACGGATCGCTGACTCCGGCAAGGCGGCATGCTCAGGCGCGGAGGGCCACCACCTCCAGGTACTCCGATTCCACCCGGGTCTGCCCGGTACGGCGGTGTTGTGCTCGGACCAGAGCCGGACCAGATCCGCGAAGCAGGCTGCCTGCTTGGCCTCGTCGAGTGCGGCAAAGGCGCGCAGCGTCGATCGCCGCCGATCAGCGCTCCTTGCGGTACATCCGCATGGCGACCGGCGCCGCCAGGGCGACGATGACCGCCGACGCCGCCAGCACCCACGCCACATCGCTCCCCACCGGTTGGCCATGCATCAGCCCGCGCGACGCGTTCGCCAGATGGGTCACGGGGTTGCCGCCGACAACCGTCTGGAGCCAGCCCGGCATCGTCTTCAGCTCGACGAAGATGTTGCTCGCGAACGTGAGCGGCATGAGGAAGATGAAGCTCGTCGTCATGACCGACTCGGGCGTCCGCACCAGCATCCCGATGATGATCCAGAGCCACGACAGCGCGAAGCAGAACGTCATCACCAGCGCCATCGCGAGCAGCACGCCCACTACCCCGCCCTGGGGCCGGAAGCCGAGGATCAGTCCCACGATCAGGATCAGCATCGACGCGACCGAATAGCGGAAGAGGTCGCCCGCGAGGGCGCCCAGGATGGGCGACGCCTGCCACATCGGGAGCGAGCGGAAGCGGTCGAATAGGCCCTTCTGGATGTCGCCGTTCAGTCCCATACCGGTGTAGATGGTGATGAAGACGACGGTCTGTACCAGCACACCGGGCAGGAGGTACTGGATGTACTCGCGGGGTGAGCCCGCCAAAGCCCCACCGAAAATGAAAGTGAACAGCAGGGTGAACATGATGGGCATCACGGTCACGTCGA
>JBGTMW010000036.1:0-5622 GCA_041743365.1 Gemmatimonadaceae bacterium | reverse complement strand
GCGCGGGGCATCCGCGCCGAAGTGGGAGCCGGAGCGCGCGCCGAAGTGGTGCCGGAACGCCACGTGTATCGGAACGCCGAAGGCCCGCAGCGGCCGTGACTTCCGGTTGCGTGCGGGCCTTCGAGAGCGAGGATGAACCGCCTTCGCGTTTCATCCCCGGAGTGAGCGAGCTAGCGTTCCAGCTCGCCTCTCTGCTCGTCCTGCGTGTCGTACTTGCCCTTGGGGTGCTCGGGACGGGACTCTTCCTTCTCCTTCTGCGATGCCGCGAACTCGTTCTTCTCACGCTCCAGGATCCCGGACTTCTCCTGGATCATGTCTCTATCGGCCCCGCCGGCTTCGGGACGATTGCTGGGCAATGCATTTGAAGGCTTTCCTCCCATCTGTCTCGCTCCGCTGAATGACCTAGATTTCCTCGTCAGGAAACGTGCCGCGCGCACCGCTCGCACCCTTTTTTTCGCACTCGATGGGTGACACCAGGAGAGAGGTCCGGAAGCACCTGATGATCATGGTGGCGCTCGTCCTCGCCATCGATGCAATCGCCATCGGCGTATTCATGTCCCTTGGCATCGAGAACGCCCCGCGTGACAGAAAGACGATCTTCACCGCGGCGTGGACGCTGGTGACCCTCGCCGTCGTGCTCAACGGACTGTACCGGATCCGGATCGCGCGCAATCGCGGATCTGCCGTGCGACGGTGAGCGCGCCGGACGCCGGATGGATGGGTCCTCGGCGGTCCGCGTCGTCGCACTCCTCGTTGTCCACCGGGCGCGGTGGGTCGCGTCGCGCACGCGAGGCACTGGGGCTGGCAGCCCTAACGGCGCTGCTGCTTTTCGCGGGTGCATGCGGACCGTCGTGGGAGATCGGGCTTCAGGAAGGAAGCACCGCCGAGCGCCTGTCCTTCTCCCTCTCGCGCGCGGGAAGACCGCAGCCCGCCGTCGTCGCAATATTCCGTGTCGATGCATGCACGGCACGCGGCAATCCGCCGATCGACACTCACTGGATGGTCGCCGCACCCGACACTGCCGAAGCCGTTCGACGCATCGACTACGGCGTGCCACCGTCGGGTTGGCGCTCCGCCGCGGGACCGCACCCTCTCGCCCCCGGATGCTATCGCGCCGCCGTCTCCGGTGCGCCGCCGCTGGAGTTCGACGTGATGTCGGACGGCAGCGTTACGGCGCGCCGATGATGGCGGCGCGAACCAGCGCTATCAGAGCGTCTCGTCGAGATCCTTCACATCACGCTCGGCATCGCCGAGCTTCTTCTGCGCGCGGCCCTTCAATTCGTCCTTCTTTCCCTTGAGCTGCTCGCTGCGGTTGTCGGTGATGTCGCCGACCTTTCCGCGGATCTTGCCACCGATCTCCTTCGCCTTTCCTTCGAGCTGATTCTGCTCAGCGCTCTTGCGTGTCGTGTCGGTCATCTGGTGATCCTTGTCACGGGTGACGTGCGTCGTACGCGTTTCCGGCTGCTGGAAATGCAATCGACATGCCCGGCGACGACTGCACACTCTGGCATCTACGACGAAAGGATGATCGGATGGCGCGGATTGGACGGATGAAAGGGCAGGCCGGAGGGCGGGCAGGGTTGCGGCCCAGCCGATCACGCTTCAGGTGGCCCGGCCGTGCCGTATCAGTTCGTGGACAGCAAACAGTCGATCGCCTGCATCCACACCGACACAATCTCCGCACGACACCGCGCATGTGCGGTTGTTGATCGGTATCAATCAGGGATACGCACCCCCGATAGCATTCCCGGGGGTCGGTCGATGGGCCAGGTCCATCGCCCTTTCATCCGTTCGATCCGAAGCATCCGATCAAGTCTTCGTCGTAGATGCCGATCGAATCTTCGTCGTAGATGCCCGATCAGGTCTTCGTCGTCGATGCCAGGCCTGCGAGCGGATCCTACAGTGACGGATGCCTGAGGTGAAACCCGGTTGCCCTCTGATACGCGTTCGCGAGCGCGAGAAGCTTCCCCTCACCGAACAGCTGGCCGATGAAGGTGATCGACGCGGGCGTGCCGTTCTCGAAGAATCCGTTCGGCATGATGACCGCCGGATGGCCCGTCAGGTTCGTCGCTGTCAGGTGGCCGCCATTGGTCGGTGACACGAGAACATCGACATCCTTCATCAGCTTCGCCCATTCCTCCATCGCGAGGGTTCGCGCGCGGTTCGCGTTGATGTAGTCCACGGCGCTCACGAAGCGGGCGCGACGGAAGGTGTTGCCCCATGTGCTTTCCGGCGTCATCTCGTTCACCTTTCCGGAACGGGTGAACTCGTCGAACGCGGCCGCGGCCTCCACGCCGAGGATGAAGTTCCCGAAGTAGCGCACCTCCGGCAGCTCCATCGGAACGAGTGTCACGCCGATCGAGCGCAGGACATCGAGTACCGCCCTGTCGAACGCGCGGCCGGCCCGCGCGTTCGCGCTCGCGTCCTCGGCCAGCGGGCGCTCGAATGCGGACCTCGTGTAGCCCACTCGCAGCGTGCCCGGCCTCACCCGCGCGTCGTAGTTGAATGCGGCATCGATTGCCGAGCGGTCCTCGCCATCGGGGCCGTAGATCGCGTTGAGAACCAGCGCACAATCCTCCGCGCTACGGCAGATCGGGCCGAGCTTGTCCATCGACCAGGAGAGCGTCATCGCACCCGTCTTCGGCACGAGGCCGTACGTCGGTCGCAGCCCAGTCGCTCCGGTTCTCGTTGCGGGTGAGGAGATCGATCCCTGCGTCTCGCTTCCGATGCTGAAGCCCACCAGCCCCGCCGACGTCGCCGATGCCGGCCCCGCCGACGAGCCGCTCGACCCCTGCTCGACATTCCAGGGATTCCGGGTCATGCCACCGAACCAGCGATCTCCCTGGGCTAGCTCGCCGAGGGTGAGCTTTGCGATCAGCACCGCGCCGGCCGCGTCGAGACGCTGTACGACGGTGGCATCGGCGTCGATCACCTGATCCCTGAACGGCGGCGTTCCCCACGTAGTCGGCGTGCCCTTCACCGCCAGAAGGTCCTTCGCGCCCCACGGTATCCCGTGCAACGGGCCACGATACCGCCCGCGCGCGATCTCCGCGTCCGCCGCGCGCGCCTGCGAGAGCGCACGCGCCTCGGTGAGATTGACGACGGCGAGAAGGACGGGATCGAGTCTCCTGATTCGCCCGAGATAGAGCTGGGTGAGCTGCATCGACGTCACCTTTCTAGTGCGCACCAGCTCCGAAAGCTCGGTCACCGGAAGAAAGGCGAGCTCCTCATCGCGCGGCACCGCCCGCGCTGCGACCCTGCTCCGCACCAGTGCCCTCTTCTCGGTCGTCGGCTTCACCCCCGCAGGCAGCGGATTGAAGACCAGCGCTGGCGCGACCGAATTGTCGAGGGCTACTTCCCGCAACTGCGCAATCGACTGGCGCTGGTTGCGCAGGCCGCGCGCAATTGTGGTGCGCTCCTCGTCGCTGAACTGGAGCCCGGCGAGCTCTTCGGCACACGCGATCATCGCTGCCGTGACCTCCGTGCCTTGCTGGGCCGCCTGGGCCCACAACACTCCGGGCAGGAGCGTCGAGCCGAGTCCGATGCTCGTGAAGTACCCCATGAAGGAACGGCGATCGAGGGTCGTGTCGACTGAGCTCATGGCCGGAGACGAGGGAAGTTGGAGAGGTTGCGCCGGTGGGAGAGCGCAGTGGGAGCGGAAGGAAGCCTAGATTGCGGATGCGCGCCCGAGCGCGCAAGTCGGGGCGCCGGAAACCGGACAGCCACGACGAGCATTAGATTTCACGGCCGTCATCGTGCATTCAATCCGGAGTCGTCATGCCCCGCGTTGCCTTCGAATCCCTCCCCCCAACGGCCCGCCTCTGGGTCTTCGGCGCCGAGCGCCCCGTCACCGGAAGCGCGGCCGAACGGCTGCTCGGTGCGGTAGATGAGCATCTGGATCGGTGGAACGCCCATGGATCGCCGCTGACCTGTGCGCGCCAGTGGAGCGAGGACCGGTTTCTCGCCATCGGAGTCGACCAGTCTACCGCCGGCGCATCGGGATGCTCGATCGACGGCCTCTTCCGGGTGCTGAAGGGGCTGGAGCATGAGCTCGGAACGCACCTGGTCGGCGGAGGAACCATCCATTACCGCGATCCGGCAGGGCCGATCGTCGCCGTCACCCGTGATGAGTTCTCGGAGCTCGCCGCCGACGGAGCAGTTCGGCGGGACACCCGTGTGTTCGACATGACCGTCGCGACGGTCGCCGACTGGAAGGAGCGCTTCGAGACCGAGACTGCGCGGTCGTGGCACGCGGACCTGCTGCCGGAGCACGCCGGGTAGGCGACTCGCGGACGCACGCCGATCAATCCTTCTTCACCTTCGCGGCTGCCGGACGAGTCCATACCACGATCGCGCCGCACTCGTTCGAGTCGATGAACTCGAACGGGCGCCACGTGTCGCGGGCGTACACCTCCACTCCCGCGAGCTGATCCGACCGAAGCGAGCTGAAGTCCGCAACGACGTCTCGCATCCCGTCGATGTACAGCGACGGCGTACAGGTCGAGCTGCCATTCCCGCGCATCCGGACGAGGATTTCACCTCGCTGATTCTGCACGGTGACGCCCGGAATGACCTGCATCAGCTCGCCGAGCCTGGCTCCCGGGCGCTTCGCCAGCTCCGCGGGACCGAGGAACTGCCCGACCAGCTCCCATCCATCGCTGCGGCGTGCCTCGAACGCCTCGAGATTTCGCGAGTACACCAACTCACCCCGTATCGTCACCGACGACAGCACCGTAGTCCGGGCTCCGATGACCATCTCGGTTGTCGCGGGTCGGTGCGCCGCGAGATGAACGACCCGGCGAGAAGGCTCACGGCGAATTGCGCGCACCTCGACCGTGTGGGTCCCGCCCGGGAGGCTGTCCAGCACGAAGCCGCCGCGATCGTTGGTCTCCGCCTCGAGCCCTGTTCCCCAGACCGCAACCCGTGCATTTCCGACCGGCCGCCCCTCGCCATCGCGAACCGTTCCCGTGAGGCGCGCTTCCCCCCGCAGCACCGAGACCTGCGCCGTGTCCCTCGACCCCGTGCTCGAAGCGCGACGCAGCTGAACGGAGGCTGCACCCCCGACGAAGAAGGTGACGTGGCGGAGGCTGTCCCGCGGAACCTCGATGTCGATGTAGCCGCTGGAGTCCGCGCCGTGGGCGGCCCGCGCCGACATCACCACATCGCCGGGAAGGTCACAGATCGCAAACCACCCGGGACCCGTAGTCTGCTCGACGATGCGCGGAGTTCGCTCCGTGAAGAACCGTCCACCAATGATGGTCTCGCTCCACTCCACGAGGACCGACGCCCCCGATATGGGGTCCCCACTCCCCGTCGCACGCACGTGACCGATCAGGAGCCCCGTCGAGTCGGGTTCGCTTCCGGGACAGAGCGATCGAATCACCGTCGTCGCGGACGCAGTTGCCAGGTCGATGCGCTGCGCTCCCGAACGGACCTCGATGCGTCGCAGCCCGCTCTCGAGTCCGAGAGTGTCGTAGTCGATCCGGAAGAACCCCGCCAGATACGCTCCGGGGAGCATCGCATCGATCGAGTAGCGCCCGGCGGAGTCGGTCTGCGAGGAGAAGCCGCGCCCGCTCGTGGAATCCGCGCTCACGAACTGTACGGTCACTCCGGCGAGCGGCG
>JBGTMW010000035.1:0-7030 GCA_041743365.1 Gemmatimonadaceae bacterium | reverse complement strand
GCGCAAGGAGGAGGTTCGCCACGTTCGCGCAGGCGATGAGCAGGACGAATCCGACGGCGACGAGAAGGATGAGCAGCTTCGGCTTGATGTCGCCAGTGAGGTACGCGTGCAGCGACCGCGCCGTCATCCTCACGTTGAGGTTCGTCTGCGGGAACTCTGCCTCGAGGCGCCGGCCAACAGCCGCGACTTCGCTGGATGCCTGATCCACCGTCGCACCAGGCCGCAGCCGTGCGATCACCGAGAGATACCATGCGCCGCGGCTCTGCTGCGTGAATCGGGTGTCGTACTCGAGGGGTGTCCACACCTCGCGTTGCGCGGGATAGGAAAACCCGCGGGGCATCACGCCAATAACGGTGTACTGCTCCGAGTTCAGCACGATCGAGCGGCCGAGAATCCCTTCATCCGAGTTGAAGCGTCGAGTCCAGAGCGCATGACTTATCACCGCAACGCGACTCTTTCCCGGTTCGTTCTCGTCGGGCTGGAAGCCGCGCCCGCGGGCGGGCCTGATCCCGAGGACATCGAAGAAACTCGCGCTGGCCTCGACTCCCTCCAGTCGCTCTGGCTCTCCGTCACTGGTCAGAGTGAAGCCGGCACCAGTGAATGCGGCCGAAGACTCGAAGGCCCGCGTGCCAGCCTGGACATCGAGAAAATTCATCGGCGTGAATACGGACATCCCGCCATCTTCCCCCACCTGGAACAGCCGGACTAGCCGCTCCGGTTCCGGATATGGAAGCGAACGGAACAGCACCGCATTCACGACGCTGAAGATCGCGCTGTTCGCGCCGATCCCCAGGCCAAGCGTCAGTACCACGACCGCGGCGAATCCCGGACTCTTCCGGAGCCGGCGGAGCGCGTAGCGAATGTCCTGCGCCAGGTTGTCCATGAGGGTTCGACACCGCGCTCCGGCGGATCGTTGTAGTACGACCCGCTACGTGAGCCTTACCTTCGTGCCCCACGGGTCCACGACGACGCTGACGTCATCGCCCGTATCCACTACATGGCCCGCTGCCACGAGACCCTCGGCGGCGACGCGCCGCGATTCCGCGTCTGGCAGACGGATCTCCCACGCGAGCAACCTCGCATCGCCATCCTGCGCCAGGGGCGCGCCCGCCGCCCAGGTGTTGGTGCCGAGGTGGTGATGATAGCCCCCCGCGGACATGAAGAGCGCGCCGGGATAGTTCCACACCGTCTTGTCGAAGCCCAGCGCTTCGTGATAGAACGCGGCTGCTCTCGCTATATCGTCGACGTAGAGGTGAATGTGGCCTATCACCGTGCCCGCTGGCATTCCGCTCCACGGCACGCCGTCGGCGGCATCGACCAGGCTCCGGGCATCGAGCGGATCGGTGGTCATCCGGAGCTGCCGACCCTCGTGACGCCAGTCGCCGCGCGGACGATCGGCGTAGACTTCGATTCCGAGTCCGTCGGGGTCGGCGAGATACACCGCCTCGCTCACGACATGATCGGCCATTCCGGCGTACTCTCCGATCGCCGCGAGGTGCGCGACGAATCGTCCGAGAGCGGGCCTGTCGGGAACGAGGATCGCGAAGTGGTAGAGGCCGAGCCGCCCGCGCCGCGGCACGGGACGGGCGCCCTTCAGCTCGTGAAGCGCGACGAGTGGCGCGTCGTCACCATGCGCGCCCAGCACGACTGTCGACGGCGTGCGGCTCACAACGCGAAGGCCGATGACTCGCTCGTAGTATGCCACCGACCGGTCGAGGTCGGCGACCTGAAGCAGCACGCGGCCAAGACTCGTCGCCGCCGGGAGCCGATACCCCGGCGGCGCGATGCCGTAGTCGAGTTCCTTGACGCCGGAGCTCAGGTCAGAGTGCGCCGGTTGCATGCGCACGGCGACGTGCAATCGCTCCGTCGACAGAATACTCGCCCGCTCCGGCGAACATCAGGGCTATCGAGGCGGCCATGAGCGTAAAAGCGAACTCGTAGCCGTTCGGCAGGAAGAATCCGGCCGCCAGGTGAACCATCAGGATGGCGCCGAGCATGTTGATGGCGAGGCCGAGTGAAGCAAGGCGCGTGAGGAGGCCAATTATGAGCGCCATCCCGCCGAAGAATTCCAGCAGTGCGACAAGCGGTCCCGTGATTCCCGGCAGGGGAATGCCCATCTGGGCGAACGCCCCCGACACCCCCGCGAACCCGAAGGTGAAGAGCTTCTGGCCACCGTGGGCCATGAATACAATGCCTACCGCGATGCGCAGGACCGCGAGCGCGATGCTCACCTGGCCCGGTGTGGCGGTGCGAAAAAGGATCGAGGTCATTGGCGTGCCATTGGTTGAGTGAGTCAGGAGTGAGAAGGGGCAGTCGCGACATCAGCCGCGGTCGCGTGCGATCGTGAGCAGATCGATGAGCGTACCGAGCTGACGCTTCGTCATGTGGCCGAGCTGCGCGCGGTGCACATCGAGCACCGGTTCATCGAGGTCCTTGAGAAGCCGGAGTCCACTTCGCGTTATCCTCGTCGTCACGGAACGCCGATCCTCGGTGTCTCGTTCCCGCTCGATGAGTCCGGCGTCCTCCATCCTGTCGAAGAGACGTGTGACGTCTGGCACCTGAGCCACGAGACGGTCCCGAACTTCGTTTCGTCCGAGCCCCGCATTCCCTGCGCCGCGGAGTATTCGAAGGACGTTGTACTGGGTCCCTGTTATCCCGTACGGCTTCATGGCTTCGGCAAACGCATGATTCAGCACCGCCGCCGTGCGCGCGAGGTTGAGAAACGCTTCTCCCTCGTCGGAAGCGAACGGCCGTGTCTGTCTGATCTCGTCACGGAGACGTAGAGGCATGCCGGATAATAGGTGTTATAACACCTACTGTCAAGGACCAAGGTCATCGGCCGTGCACGGGCTCATGACCGAGTCAGCTTGCGGTATCCATGCTCGCTGCGCCCCTCGCGAACGTGCTGGGGAGCGGCTCCCGGGTCGTCAGTAAACAGCAAACGGTGAACAGTGATCGGGTTTCATCCCTGATCACTGTCTACTGAAAACTGAGAACCGTCTACTCCGTTTCCCGCTCACTCCCTATTTCATATCGTGGGCTGCACGCGTTCCGCCGCACGAAATCGCGCCGTCGTCACTGATCGTTCTCGTCCATGCACCACAGCGCGACTTCGAGGATGAGATCCTCCGCGATCTCCTCCAGCTCGCCACCTCGGGCATTCGAGGGGAGGGCGCCGCGCGCGATTCCCGTCAGCATGGCTATCACCGTCAACCTGGTTTCGCCGGCAAGGCGCATCATCCGCACACGCTCGCATACGAGATCGCGAAGCTTGTTCCAGGCGTGCGCTGGCTTGGTGGAGTGCAGTGCGTCTACGAGAGCGAACTGCAGTGGGTCGCGAGGCGGCGCGTGGCCTTCTTCGTCTCGAGTCATCGCGTTGCCGGTCGGGTGGCATGTGTCGCGAGCACTGATCGCTCACGGAGCGGGTGGTGGTTCGGGTCGAGCTGGGACCCTCTCGGACCGCGTTCGCCACGCTCGAGAACTGCCCCGGATCGGAATGAATACGAGGCGCCTTCGCCTGTCCACCTCCCACGCCAGCATCGATCCGGAGAGCCGGAGACGCCCGGTGCTGTCAGTCCCGCGCCGGAGCCATGCGTGAGTCAGCGCGAGGGTCAGCGCGGGCGTCAGCGCGGGGGGTAGCGCGGGCGTCAGTGCGGGTGCGACGCCTCCCGATAGTGCTCCCTGAGCAGATCGCGACCGAAGTCTCCCTCGAAATCGCGCCACACCGTATGCACATGATTGGCGTTGTTCTGGGTGTTGTCGAACTCGATCAGGAAGCTGGGCCCCTGGATCCGATAGTAGTGTGGGTCGCCGCGGGCGATGCCGCCGGCCCATGCGAAGGTCAACAAGCTGAAATCGGTTCGTTCCAGCCGGGCGCGACGCTCGCTCGCCACCGGATCCGTCATCCGCGACAGGTACTCGTCGAGCACCCTACGCAGCATCGCCACCTGATCGGGGCGAAGAAGAGATACGCCAATGCCAGCGGGAGAGAGCGGATCGACTTGCGCCGCGTTTCCCGTGACGATGTCGCGTGGAGCCGCGTCGGAGATGATCGCGACTGCGCGCTGACCGGCATCCAGTGCCGTGACCAGCTGGCGCGCCAGGTCCTCCTCCGCCCCCAGAACTCGCAGCCCGGTCCGCGAACCACCTCGCACCTCGGCGGGATTCGCGCCGAAGAATGCCGGCGACGTCGCAACCGGCCTGCTATCCGCGACCGTGAAATTCACCGAGAGGTGGTGTCCCTCGACGCGCCAGCCCCACGGCTCGTTCGTCGACGGCGTGCCGAAGATCGAGAAGTAGTAAAGCTCCGGATCCCGCTGAGCCGGGTTCCCGCCCATCTCCCGGAGCACCAGATCGAGCTCCATGATCGTCGTTGCCTTCAGGAGCCCCCGCTGGCTGAGCCCAGCGCCGAGGAGCCCGCGCGCCAGCTCGCGCTGGGCGGGTGTCATCTCCTTGAGCGGCAGCCCATTTCGCGCCCGCGGCACGAAGTGCCAGTTGAGCCGCTCGGCATCGTCGAACCGGAACTGCGTCTTCGCTCGCTGCTCGGCGGTCAGCGCTGAGACGAACGCGTTCGCCGCGCGCGCCATCTCGGCCGAGGCTGCCCGCTCGGCCGCGCCCTGTACGGCGGTGGCTGCCAACATTGTAAAACACGCTGCGATCAACAGGATTGCGAATCTCATCGGCTCTCACCTCGCGCGCGGATGGTCGTGAGGGCGTTCGCGGGTGGGGAAAGCGTCGCGAGTGCGGTTGCAGCATCCCCGAGCGGTCCACGATACAGGTGGCGCGGGCGAAAGCAAGGGCGCCCGGTGCGGAACACGATGCGGTCCGGACGGGGGTCATCCTCTGCGGCAGCTGCAGTCATCTGTCCCGCACCGCACCGCGGGCGACAACCCGGCGCTGAGCGCGGAGAAGCCGAACTTCGTCGTTGTTCCGGGCGATGACGACGGCGCGACCTCCTGCGTGTCTGACATGAGCGAGGCCACGAATCTGCCCCTCGATCACGATGCCGCTCTGTCTGGCGTCGATCGGCGTGAATTCGCCATCGCCGTCTCCTCGCAGCAGCAGCCCATGACTTGCGTCGTACCGGCCGAGCATTGGCGGTACACCGTGCTGGTTTCCGCCGAGCAGGATGTCGATCCGCCCGTCTCCATCGAAGTCGGCGGCGAGCGACGCGTAAATGGGCGCGAACTGGGCTTCGATCGGTAGCGGCTTCAGGGCGAAGCGGCCGTCGGCGGTGCGGAGGGCCACCGCGCTGGCAAAGGTGCGAGCCGTGAGTGTCACCGCGGCGCGAAGCTCCTGCTGGGGGAAGATCTCCGCTACGGTGCTCGCGCCAAAGGATGCGTAATCCGGATAGCGGCTCCGCAGGGAAGGAATGAGACGCACTATGTCGTCGCGGCCGGCGATGGGATAGCTCGTATCCCCCTTGTAGAACTCGAGAATCTGCTTCTGCACGCCTGTCCCGCCGAAGTCGTGCACGTGCATTCGGACGGGCCTGCCGTCGCTGGCCTTCAGGTAGGCATTCAGGCCAAGGTTGCCGAGCACGAGGTCCTCCCTGCCGTCCCCATTCAGGTCGGCAGCGGTCACACTGGTCCACCAGCCCTCCGTGCCGGCGAGGCCTGAAGCATCGGTGCGGTCCACGAGCTGGTTCTCGTGCATCGAGAAGAGTCGCACGGCCATCCACTCGCCTACGAGCACGAGCTCCGGTAGTGTTCCAGGCGCTCCCTCGAGCCACACGCAGTCGCTGACCATTCCGATCCGTTCAAGTCCGGGCGCGACCTGCGCCGTAACGTCCGTGAAGCGGCCACGCCCATCGTTGCGCAGCAGGTGGCTCGGAGGCGTCAGCCCGTAGCTCCGCGACACCACACGCGAGCCGACGAAGAGATCGACGTCCCCGTCGCCGTCGAAGTCGCCGGGCGCGACACAGCCTCCATTCTCGGTGATGCGCGGCAGCGCGTCCCCGGGCGCCTTGCGAAACGTGCCCCGGCCATCGTTCAGATAAAGGCGGTCGCGAAGCTGGGCTGCATCCCCCCAAAACTCGTTTCCCGCAGTGACGACGTAGAGATCGAGATCCCCGTCGCCATCAGCGTCGAAGAACACCGCATCTACGTCCTCATCGATGCTGTCGGCCGCGAACAGCTCGTCATCCCGGCTGACGAATCGCCCATCACTGCTCTGGATGAAGAGGCGACTTGTTTGCCACTTGCCGCCGCCCACGAACACATCGTCGAGCCCGTCGCCGTTCACATCGCCCACAGCCAGCGCCGGTCCTTCGGCCGACAGAAGGTGAGGCATCAGCGGCTCGCGATCCGTGTCGAGCGATCCGTTCTCGATGTGTCGAAACTCGAAGCCAGCACTCGCGGTTGCGTCGGCGAAGAGCGGCGGTGACGAGGTTGCCGCACGCGCCGCCGAATAGTCCCAACGCCCGGTAGCGTCGCTTTGGGCGACGACGAGGGTGCGGTTGAGCGGTACGTCGCGGATCGTCTGAAAGCGACGGTCAGGCCAGATCACCACCACGGAGTCGGCGCGCGTGGCGCGTCCGACACCCAGATGCAGGCGCGGGTCGACGCTGGACTGGAACCCCCGCGTGGGCATCTGCTCCACGAGCTGCGTCTGGCCACCTGCCGTGACGTACACCTTGGCCCCAATCCCCGCCGGGTTCGCGCCAGCGCCATCGAGCTGCACCGTCAGCCAACCATTTCCCGTGCGCTCCGCACCGCGGTTCCTGTAGATGCGAGCCGGTCCGTTGATGTCGTTCACAACGAGATCGAGCGCGCCGTCGTTGTCGAGATCCACGTACGCAGCTCCGGTCGAGAATCCCGTCTGCGCGAGGCCCCACTCGGCTCCCACATCCGCGAACGTCAGATCGCCTCGGTTACGGAACGCCTTGTTCGGGAGGCGCAGCTGCGGCATTCGGTGCATGATCGCGAGGCTCTGCTTCGGGTCTCCGCCTCCGAGGGCCGCCTGTGCCGCCTCGTTACCGACATAGTTGATGTAGTCCAGGTCGTTCGGCCGGCGATAGATGCCGCTGGTC